>JAHZHV010000080.1:0-7088 GCA_019420085.1 Christensenella sp. | reverse complement strand
GGCCGGCGTGATCTGTACCAGATCCCTTCGCTTATCCTTTTCGTTGGCTTCCCGCGTGACAAAGCCGTTTTTTTGCAGGCTGTCAAGCATGCGGCATACTGCAGCAGGGTCAATCTCGTAGTAGTCGGCAATCTCGCGCTGTGCACTTGCCCCGTTCCGGCTCAAATACCCCAAAAGACGCGGCTGTCCCGTTCCAAGGCCAAGCGACGTCAAAAGCGGCCGCAGCACGCTTCTTTGCGCATGAAACGCGCGAAAAAGCAACATATGAAAGTTCTGTTCCATGCAACGCACCTCATTTATTGATATATCAATCATTGACATGTCAATTATATGCTCTTTTTCTATTGTGTCAACCCTGTTTATTGTGCGCATTGCCCCGCAAAGTGTACGTGATGCGGGGCTACGCACAATCCGTGTTTGCGACATATCCCCAATCAAATTGCCGAAGACGCCTTCGGCGTTGCCGGCAGCGCATAAAATCAGAAAAAACGGTCTGCGGTAGAATATTGTTCCGGTAAAGGCGCTATGGTATACTCAAAATCGGCAGTGTTGCCTGCGTACGCATCAGGCATCCATTCCCCCGGCAGCGCGGCACTTTTTTTGCAGTTGTATGCGTACAAGTATCCAGGCTTCCATTGCCGGTATATCGCACCCGCATTGCGGGAAAAAAATAACTCAGAAACGGAATCTGTTCGCCATGTGGATTTTCAGTTTTTCAACAGCAGCGATAATCTTTGTTTTGTCAGCCATCGCCGCAATATGGATTCATGTAAAAAAGTGCGGCGATCAAAAACTTGCAACGCCGCTTAACAGCATCATTGCGGGGACGTTTCTATCCTGCGCAATCTTAATGCTGCCGGTCAATATACAGGCTTTTTCCGGTGATACGTTTTTTTCCGGCACGCTAAAAACCATCGTTCTGTCCATCTATCAGGCGCTCAAGTTTTTTCTGCTTGACGCAGATTTTGGTCTGATCCAGGATGCCTTAACAGGCATAAATCCCACGCTTTGTGCATGGTATTCCAGTTTCGCAGTGGTCTTATTAATCCTTGCACCGATTTTAACATTCGGATTGGTTCTGTCTTTTTTCCGGAATATATCCGCATACAGGCGCTATCTGGCAGCATTTCAAAAAGACGTATATCTTTTTTCCGCACTGAATGAAAAAACCGTAACACTTGCCGCAGACCTTGCAAAACGGCATCATGCCTGCATCGTGTTCACCGGCGTATCCGGTCAGGATGCCGCGCAAGACGAAGCACAAATGCAAACCGTCAGACAAATCGGCGGAATTTGTTTTAAGACAGACCTTCTTGCAATTCCCTCCTGGTTCCATGGTCAAAGCAGCAGAATGACGTTCTTTGCCATGGACAACGACGAAGATAAAAACCTGCTTCATGCCTTCGGGATCCTCGCACAGTACAAAAAGCGTCCCAATACCGTCTTATATATTCTGTCTACATCCGTTGAAAGCGAACTTTCCATGGCAAGCATTGACAGGGGCGCGGTAAAAGTACATCGCATCAACGAAGTACGTGCGCTTGTTTACCGAACGCTCTATGATCACGGCGGCGACCTTTTCCGGCATGCACAGCCCGTGTGCGACGGACAAAAGCAAATTGGCGCCGTGATCGTTGGCATGCGCGATCATGGTACCGAAATGCTCAAAGCGCTGACATGGTTTTGTCAGATGGATGGATATCGCGTACGTCTTGACGCCTTTGACGAAGATTCTCTGGCCCGCTCCAGGTTTGCAGCAGCCTGTCCGGAACTGATGAGTGATCAATACAACGGCGTTTTCATACCCGGCGAAGCGCAGTACCACATTCACATTCACAGCGGACTTTGCTTCGATACGCAGGAATTTGCCGATCGGATCAAAGCGCTGCCATCGACAACTTACGTGCTGATCTGTCTTGGTTCCGATGCGCAAAACATTCGCTGCGCCGTCACCATGCGTATGTTGTTTGAACAAATGGGAATTCATCCCGTCATTGAAGCCATCATCTATGATACGGAGAAAAAACAAGCCCTGCAAAATGCACAAAACTATCGCGGGCAGCCTTACGACATTACGTGGATCGGCGATCAGAAATCGCTGTATTGTGAAGGCGTCATCCTCAATTCGCAGCTGGAACAGGAGGCCCTGCGCAGGCATCTGAAATGGGGCAGCGAAGAAGAATTCTGGGCATATGAATACAACTACCGTTCCTCCATGGCATCAGCGCTTCATATGAGAGCCCGCATCAGCTGCGGCATCCCCGGCGCAGATCAGGCAGAGGAGGAACTGACCGCTGCCAACCGGGATGCAATCCAGCAGCTGGAACACCGCAGATGGAATGCCTATATGCGCACAGAAGGCTATATCTACAGCGGAAGCCCGCAAAAAGAATCGCGCAATGACCTTGGCAAGATGCATCATAATTTAGTGGATTTCGCCGCGCTGTCGCAAGAAGATAAAGCAAAAGACAGCGCCGTTGGGACACGATAACAAAAGACGCCGCCGCAAAAACATCTGCGGCGGCGTCTTTATACCGGCATTGCGCCAGGCGCTTTGCCTGTTTTTTGTCTTCTTTCGTTATTGTGTAAGTCCGTATTGTTCCTTCTGCTCCTGCGTCATCGTATATCCACGCAGCGCTTCCTGTGCCAATTTCTGAATGTCCTGCAGACGATACCGCGCAAACGTACCGAAGTTCTGCAGCCCCTGCGCATCATCCTGCAGACAGGTGACAAAAACATCCTGATTTTTTACATACCCCACGCAGGCAGGAACGAAGGCGATCGCCTCCCACTGTTTCGTTTGAATCAGATTCCCTGCATCAAAAATATCCAGGAAAAGTGTTGTTTCATCCACAATCGTCCAACCAATACAGTCAGGATGATAATCATCCGAAATCCGTGAGAAGAACGAACTGTAAATATCAAGACGCGTCTCGCCCAGGATTTCACCGGTGTCAGCATGTGCCCGAACCAGACTTCCCGTATCGGTAAGCGCCAGGAAAAGTTCGTCAAACAAATATCCGCTGACGCCATTGCAGTTTTGCAGCTGCACCGTTGTTTCTTCTGCGTTTGGCCAGATCAGTGTCATTTTATTCTGCTCAAACAGGCAAAGTGTTCCCTGCGCATCCAGCACCTGCATCATCGGCTGCACGGCAATTCCCTCCCGGATCGGCGTTACCGTTCCATCTGCAGTATGAAGCTGTACAATGCTGCCGCTGCCTGCATCCCACACATAGGCCATTTGCTGCCAGACGCACAACAATTTCACGTCATCCAGGCGATCCGCGCTTTGGGCACAGACCGGCCATGCAGACAGCTGCTTTTGTGTGCAGTCCCAAACCACAACGAACTGATCCGTCAGATTATGCGCCGCAAGATAGATGCGATCCTGCTGCATTTGCGGTATGCGGGAAAAATCATATGACAATGAAATACCCGAAAGCGTACCCGGCAAAGCAAATTTCTCCCACGCGCCGGTTTTTGCATCGGCACAAATCAGGTTCTGCTGTCTGTCCAAAAACCATACCGCATTGCCATCCTGCGAAAAACCAAGAAGCGTAAGGCCGTCTTCTGCAACGTTCTGCGTCTTTCTCTGCCAAAGAAGCGTCTGCGTCTGCATATCAAACATCAAAACGCCATCCAGGCACTGCACAATCATGCGATCATCGCATATCCGGTAATCCGTAACGGAAAACGCCGTCGAAGCGCCTTGTATCGGATGCCAGTTTTCATCCCGAAAAGGCGAATAGACCAGAACCTGCGTGCTGTTTTTCTGATTGACAAAAATGCGGGAACCGCCAAATCCTGCCCGCAAATCATCCTTACAGTATCTGGTGCTGACAAATGTATTGTCCTCATAATTGTAGATACCAACACATCCGTCCTGCAGCAGCGCAGTAGTATAATCCTGCCCCACCTGCAGCCACAGCGGCGAGGCGCCTACTTCACAGCTTCCCAGAATCGCACCGGTATCCGCATC
This sequence comes from Christensenella sp., assembly GCA_019420085.1. GTDB lineage: Bacteria > Bacillota > Clostridia > Christensenellales > Maliibacteriaceae > RGIG9107. The sequence goes on along the minus strand of JAHZHV010000080.1, from coordinate 3,109 downwards.
CACCTGGCAGATCAAATTATCCGTCTGCCACAAAATACGTCCGTCCTGTGTATTTTGCAGCGTGCGCAATGTGTTATGAAAGAACGTCGTAACCTGGCTTGACCAACGCAAAGACGTTGTATGCACATCATAACAGCACAGCTGCGTCTGTTTCGGGCCGCGTACCATGGTTCCGTCGTAATTGCCGTTGTTCATATTGCCTGCGTCATCCCGCATCAGCAGGATATCGCCCTGACGCGTCGTACCCGTGCGGCAAACAACTGCGTCTTCCGGCAAAATATCAAGCAGCGTAACCTGTCCATCCTGTGTATTGACACAAATCAGCTGATCCAGATCCTGCGAAGCATCATATTGCACAATCGGAATCGGATGCCGCAAATCAAACGTATCCTGATAGAACAAAAACGCATCCTGCGATTGGTCCTCTTGCGTCTGTAAGGCAAGCGCCGGCTGCAGCAGCGCACCGGTATCCGGATCCAGAATATAAAGTGCCGCACGGCGCACACACACGACGGCTTCCTGATCCGCAGACATGGCCAAAGCGGAAACATCGTCCTGTTCCCAAAGCAATTGTGCATCCCCGTTATAGCAGCAAAGCCGACCGTCATCGCTGTAAACCAGCACATTTGCCGCTTGCGTCACAACCAGCTTTTCCACACGCGCATGCAGTTGAACGGCAGCCAGCATTTGATATGTTTCCAGCTCCCATACCGAAAGTACATTTCGCTCATCTGCAACATACAGGATTTTTTCGTCCTGTGTCGCCTGAAATTGGCGGATTAACGCGTCGCATGTAACCGCTCCCTGCAGCTGCGGACGTTCCTGCAGGGAATAAACGCCCACAGCTTTTGCAAGCGCGTATTCTGCACGCGCCCAATAGGGCCGTTCTCCATCCTGTTGGGGCAGTGCCTCCAGCGCCAGCTGGATTGCCAGCAGGCGATCCCCCTCCTCCAGCTGCTGCACACAAACCGAGGAAAGATACTGCGACTGATTGATCAAAGACGCTTCCAGATTTTTTTGAATCGCAAGACTCGTATAAAGAAAATAACAGGCCAGCCCTGCCGTCGCCGTCAGCATCACAGAAAATACGGCAATCAACCGATGCATGCGATATTGCCGTTCGCGGCGGCGCAACTCGTCATACGCACAGCCCAACAGCGCCGCGGCAAGCCTGGGCAGTTCCTCGCGTCTGGCCCCTTTTTTAGGCATACGCCAATCACAGGACAATGGTTCGATTGGCTCCTGCCGCCGTTGTCCTGTAACAGGATCTGTAACTTCTCTATTTAAAAGTATTTCCGGAATGGTCTGGTAAGGGTCTCCGCTTGCCAAAACCGTCAGAACATGGGTATGATCATGAAATTTCAAAAAGGTTTCAATCTCACGCTGTACCCAGGCAGATTGTTTTGTGTGCGGCGAACAGATTACAATCAGAAAATCAGAATTGCGCAGTGCTTTATAAATATCGTCCGAAAGATTGCTCGTAATGGGAAGTTCTTCCTTATCCCGAAACAATCGCAGACTTGTACTTCCCCGTTTCTTCAATGCCCGTGGAATTCTATAATGTTCCAGCCCCGCATGAATTTGCTGTGCAACTTTGATATCGTCCGGATGGTGGCGATAAGAAATAAAAGCGTTGTAATGAATATCCATGGCGGCCTCCCGTCGTTGCTCCGGACTCAATATATCAAATTTGTCCCTGTTGCACAAGCAGTATCCTGATGCCGAATCCACCATCCCGTCGGTATTTTTCGTTCGCTTTAATCAATAATCACTGCCCATATCTATTACTTCTTGTTCAGTAACCATCCAGATAAAATATGGTGTAAAGTAATATACCATGTAACTTAAACAAAGAAAATTCGATTTACCCATAAATATTAAAACAAAAAACGAATGCCATCACCGTAGCTGCATCGTAATATTATATGTACGCGCGTCCGCCAACACCGCACCTTTTGCAATCAAAATATAACCGTTTTGGTGTTTGCTATAACGCGCATACGGCTTGATAACATCATGAGGCAGCAGATATGCCTCCTTGACCTCAAAATAAGCATCGAATATTACAATAATCAGATAATCAAACTGTCTGTCATCAAAGTTCCTGATTACATTCAATTCTCTGCTTTGGACCGAAGCCATACCACGTTCCCATCGACTCTTGATCTGATAACGAAACCCTGTTTTGGGATCGTATGCATCATAACCCTTTTGAGCGTTACGTTCCAACATAAAACCGAGTTTCTCTGCGACAAGCCACTCTGCATAATCACCAACAGGGCTGTTATATGTGCGCACGACCTTTCGGTTATTCAGCTCTGTCAGTATTTCCGCATACAGATTCATTAATTCCAAAGAATTTTTATGTTTTATATTCATAGTGAATCATCCCATATCATGTGATCTTGTTTCCTTCTCAAGCATCAAGGTACTATGCAAGCAACTACACAACGGATCATATTCCAAATGTTCCAATGGATCAAGCAAATTTGCAGTGTTTTTTACAGATCACAGCACTTTTATCCAGCCGTCACTGATATTACCGTTTAAAATTCATTGCGCATAACTTTTACTCATTTCAGGCATTGCAGGCGTTTCCGGGAAGTTCCCCCCCCTGATAGGACAAAATTGCAGCGATTGTTATTTTTGTTTTCTTGCTGTAGAATGAAGGAAATACATTGATTGGATTCTATCTGCCAGTCATAGGAGGCGTAATGAGAGATGTACCCTCCCGGCTGGAATGGCTTTTACTTATCAAAATCAAAGCACCGAAACCATCGATCAGGAGGATAATGCATGTCTGAACTGGTTTACCGGACTCGGGGAAACACCAGTCCGCAGGGAAAGCCGCGGGTCTATTTTTGCAGCCATCCGGAAGATCAGAAGATTTTTCTGGAGGGCATCGTCAAAGAGCTGCTCTATGTAGCAGATTGCGCCATCTGGTACGACCCCAACCCCGAAGTTCCCCTTTCTCCCATTCAACGTGAAGAGCGGGAATCGGATCTTGCCGGGATGCAGCTGTTTGTGCTGCCGGTAACCACACGGCTGCTCACCAGTGACTCTTCCGCCATGGCGTGGGAATTGCCTTTGGCTATAGCACAGCACATCC
>JAHZHV010000008.1 GCA_019420085.1 Christensenella sp. | reverse complement strand
CATCCCGCTGCTCCTCCTTCAACCGGATCGTGCCTGCTATAAAACGTGGCCACCGCGCCATTGCGTGTGCGAATTCGGATCATGCCGTTTTCGTCGGTGCGGTAGATTTGTGCTTTTACATCCCGTAATCTGCGAAGCGTCTGTTCATGCGGGTGTTCGTACAAATTATTTCTTCCCACACTGATCAGTGCAATACGCGGCCAGACCGCGCGAATAAAATCGCGGCTGCTGGATGTATCTGAACCATGATGTCCTACGACAAGCACATCAAAATTTTCTATTCCGTTTTCAAGGAGCGCTTCTTCCGCCGCCTGCTGTGCATCGCCCATCAGCAGGCAGCGCATATTGCCAAAATCAGCTGCAACAATCAGGCTGTCTTCATTTTCCGTGCCTTCTCCTGCGATGACTTCAATTCCCGATTCTTCCAGTTCCCGCAGGTATTCCTCCTGCATTCCGACAAAATCATTTACCGTCACATCCGAAAGCTGCTGACCGGTCTGCTGACTGCAGATGATACAATCCACATCCAGAAGCTGCGTCAACTCTGCTGTCAGGTTCATATGATCCGCATCTGCATGGGACACAATCACGGCATCCAAATGCGCAGCACCGCTTCTGACCAATGCGCTTGCCAGTGCGGAAGCCGAAATTCCACCATATGGATTTGTACCGCAATCAACCAAAACATGTTTTCCTCGCGATTCAAGCAGTACACATTGTCCCTGTCCAACGTCAAACATGGTTATGGCTTTTTGCGTTTTTTCCCCGATCCAGCATCCAATACCGCTTGCAATGAGCGCTGCGCAGACAATCGTGCATACCACGCGCTTACCGCGTATTGCCAGCGTGCAGTACGAAGACAGACAAAACAACAAAACGAAAAACAATATCCGAAGCCATGCATTTACCCAAAAAGGCGCTGTCAGATCCCCAAAAATCTGCGTTCCCCATTGCGTTATGGAAACAACCATTTCAAAGATAAAGCTTGTAAACTGTCCAATAATGCCCGCACCAAAACCAATCAAATCCGCAAACACCGTCAGCCAGGAACTTGCCAACAAAATGCCTGCTGCCGGAACTATGATGGGATTGAGTACAAACGAAGCCAGCGGCGCATTGCCAAACGTAGACAAAAGGCATGGCGTTACACCAAGCTGTGCAGCCAGTGATATGCCCAATGCAGTGCCAATTGCTTTGGCGCAAGGTATATGCACGCGCAGCAGCAGCTTTTCAAAGCATGCCGTCAAATCCGATCCCAGCAGCACAATTGCCCCTGTCGCACAAAATGACAGGCGAAATCCCACCGAAAAGACAGCAAGCGGATCAAATAACAAAATACACAAACACGCCGCAGCCAATGAACATAAGCCATCCGCACGGCGCAGCATCTGCGGCGCCGCAAGGGAAATCGCAAACATCACTGCCGCTCGCTGGGCAGAGACCGGAAC
>JAHZHV010000079.1:308-1562 GCA_019420085.1 Christensenella sp. | reverse complement strand
CCGTACTGCATGACGGGCGGCCGCATGCGTGCCCGGGGCAGAGGCGAGATTCTGTGCGAATGCGGCGCAGATACCGTGTGGCATCTGGTGCTGGCGATGGGACAAAAAAAGCTTGCGACGGCACAGGTATTTGCGCAGTATGATGCTGTGGGAACCCCGCAGCATCCGTGCCAGGAGGCAATTCGAAGGGCTCTGGCAGGCACGGATGTGCGTGCACTGGCTGAAACGCTTTCGCATGCCAATGCGCTTGCGCATGCGGCGTGTATGCTGTGTCCCGAAGTGGAAGAAACGCAGCGGGCGCTCTATCGAAACGGTGCGCTTGCGGCATTTATGACGGGCAGCGGCGCGGCATGTGTCGGTTTGTATGAAAGCGGCGAAGCGGCACGTCGGGCAGCGCAAACGCTGCAAAGAGAAGTTTTCTGGTGTGAAGCCGTACATACCATGCATAAAGTGCATATGTGATGTACATACTTCCTGTATACAAGTACGGGGGTATGTATGATGAAGCGAATTGTGGCAGCGATCTTATTGTCATTCATGGTTTTTTTGGCGGTTCCAGTGCCGATGACGCACGGGCAAACAATGGATCTCGATCAGCCGATGATCCGTTTGCACGTTGTGGCAGATGCCAATGACGCGCAGTCACAGGAACGCAAACTTTTGGTGCGCGATGCGGTGCTTCGCGTTCTTGATGCCGATATGCGCCGTGTGAATGATGCATGGGAAGCGGAAGCTTGTGTTGCAGCGCACCTGGACGAAATCTGTGCGGCAGCGCAGGAGGCGCTTGCGCAGGATGGCTGTGCCGATTGCAGTGTAACGGCACAGGTACAAATTGAAACATTCCCAAGCATTGTCTATAATGGGCAGATTGTGCCGGCGGGAAGTTATACGGCGCTTCGTGTTGTCATTGGACGGGGGCAGGGGCGAAACTGGTGGTGTGTACTGTTTCCTCCTCTGTGTTATGCGGATGTGCATTATGATGAAACACAGCAAACTGAGCAATCCGGGCAGTCGGTAGAGATTCGCTGGTTTGTACAGGAATGGCTGTCCGATCTTATGGTACAGAATACACAGCCGTAAGTGCCGGTGCAGAAGAATTGACAGGGATTGAAAAAAGCGCGGTGTGCGAAAATTCTTTGCACACCGCGCCTTTTTTTAATAAAGCGTATTGATATTACTTGCCTGTATCCGTTATGTTTTCCGCTTCATCCTCTGCACCGGATTCTACGACGATCAATCGAAGCGGTGTAGATC
>JAHZHV010000079.1:0-298 GCA_019420085.1 Christensenella sp. | reverse complement strand
TAGATCCGGTGTTGACGATTTTATGCGTCTGGCCATCCTGTACGACGCCAAGGTCGCCCGGACGCATGGCATAGCGATGCCCATCCAGATAAAAATCAGCTTCTCCGCTTAACAGATAGTAGATTTCTGCATTGTTGTGATGACGGTGAAGACCGATACTTGCACCCGGCGGCACGGTTGTATCGTGGAAAAACTGAAAACCGGATCCGATTTCCCCACGATGGAAAAACTCCAATGCCGTCACTTCGCCATGCCCGCCGTGACACTTGTCAAAATGCGTTGGTATGACCTGTTCCCG
>JAHZHV010000078.1 GCA_019420085.1 Christensenella sp. | reverse complement strand
ATGATGATCACAAGATTGGATTTTGATAGGGATTCAAAAATACCGCATGTGGCTAAGATAGGACATTTTGGGCTTAATAAATGATTTGTTTGGCAATATTTAATTTGTTTCGGATAGTTTACTTTTATTGGTATAGATGAAAAACGCGTCTGCATGAAAGACAGACGCGTTTGACTTTTTTCTGGGTTTCTATCGAGGAAACAGCTTGGATTGTATATGCGCATGATAAAACATCAGCATGGAGTGGTTCAAACGATCCAGTATCACAAAACAGACCTGCAGCGTTGCAATAATCCCGATCCAGAGTGTAGGTGTCATGTTCCGGAACGCTTGCGGCATGAACAGGTATATGCCAAATCCGGTGATGAAAGCAAAGATATTACAATAGGCAGCTTTCATCAAAAACCTGCCTGCACGAGAAAAAATACGCCGTGCAATGAAGATTTGAAATTGGATATAGTGCCCGAAAAAAAGCACAAATAAAAGTGCATAGATCTTTACGGGACAAATCAGCAGCGCACATAGTCCTGCAGCGAGAAAGCAGATAAAACCATATACCACTTCGCCCTCACAGGCAAGAGGACAACAGAACAACGAGGCAAGATACAGACAGGCCAAGCGCATGGTGGGAAGTGTACTTGCGGCCAGAAGCGCCAGCACAGCCAATGCTGCGCCGGCTGCACCGGCTGTAATGCGCATGGTACGACGAATACGCATGATATCAGCAGCAGCGAATCAGATCGCCGCCCATGCATTCGCAGCAGCAATCTGCACAAAACAAAGAGGTGCACATATTACAACCGGAGCAGCCGGCGGCGCCGCTTTGCGGTGCATTTGCATCGCGATAGCTGTAAGGTCTGCCTGCCTGGTTGATGCTGGAGTATGCGCGATAATATTCTGCGTTGCCTGGATCCATGTTGACCGCAGCTTGAAAACTCTTTCTGGCATTGTCATACCAGCCGCGGCGCAGATAAATAACGCCGTACAAATAGTGCCATTCGGCGTTTCGGACAGGCATGGCGTCGAGAATTTGTGCAGCAGCGGCAAGATTATTGACCTGCAATAGGCTGCGAACGCGTGCAAGATCGGCAACAGAGGATTGTCTTTGTCCGCTGCCGGATGCGGAAGCAGAACCACCTTTTCCGCAGATCGTATCATACGCTTCATTAATCTGCTTCAATTTTTCCGTTGCCATTTCTTTTTGCGGACCGTCGGGAAAACGATCAGGATGGTATTGCTTGACCAGCTTGCGGTAAGCTGCATGGATTTGTTCTTGTGTTGCGTTAGGACTGACGCCGAGAATCCGATAAGGGTCCATTTTGTTCCTCCATGTGCAGCAGGTGTTCTGTTTTTGCTGCGCATCCAAGTGTCAGGATGTTTTCAAGTATACTGCCGAAACGGGCAGGGGAAAGACGTGCAAGTGCTTGACAGGATTCATACAAAGAAGCATGCAGCATGAAGGATGCTTCCTGTTGTGACGCTGCGGACTGCACAAAAACATTATAGGCGCCGCTTTTGGAATCCTTCTGCCGATCATCCCATGCATCCATCAGGTAAATCCAACGGCCGATATTATAACCGAGCGTCTTGAGTGCTTCGCTGTTTTGTGCATTTGCATTTGGGCAAAGCCGAAACAGATCCGCCACAAGAGCGGCGAATGCGTCGGCAACCAGATCTGCCTGTGTACAGCCTGTGCGCTCCAGTGCAGCAAGATGTGTTAATGCGTCGCATATCAATAGATCCGCCATGGGATAGGCGGCTGCTGCCTTTGCGCGTGCCCGTGCAAACAGACGACGCGCAATGCGCGCGTGCAGCGTGTGCTCGTCACGTACGTCATCGTCAAATTTGTGCCATGCAAGCAATACGTTGATTGCCGCGGCGTATTCAAACGCAGCGGTATTGCACACAAGATCTTTCTTTCCGGCCAACGGTTTAAAACAGCACCAGCGCTTTTGCAATTGTACCTGTTCGGGCGAAATGGATGCTGCAACAATGGCCAGAAACGCACAATCGTATTGCAAGGCTGTTCGAGCGATAGCGCCATAGTGCATACCTAGTGTGTGACACAGACCGCAATAGCATGCCTTGTATAACTGTGCGTCTTTTACTTTCAATTCGCATTCAAGCGGCATGACGTATCCAAACAAGGCAAAGTCCCTCCCACGCAACATATTGTATCATAATCAGTACGATACGGCTACACGGTTTGCGGACCCTCTTGACGCGTGTGGTATAATATGGAGTGCAAAACGACATCCTGTAGGA
>JAHZHV010000077.1 GCA_019420085.1 Christensenella sp. | reverse complement strand
AAGAGGGCCACTTCGTACATGAGCGCATTCCCGTACGTCACAGAGAGGATATTACGGAAGTGCCTGCAAGCGAAGTTGACTTAATGGACGTTTCTCCAAGACAGGTTGTCTCCGTGGCGACAGCCATGATCCCGTTCCTGGAAAACGACGACGCATCCCGTGCGCTGATGGGTTCCAACATGCAGCGTCAGGCGGTGCCGCTTCTGATGCCCAAGGCGCCTTTTGTCGGTACGGGTATGGAGTACAAGGCTGCGCGGGATTCCGGCGTTGTTGTACTGTCGCCTGAGGACGGTGTGGTTAAGTCCGTCAGTGCCCGCTATATTACGATTTTGGGCGACAGCGGCAAGGAACATACATTTAAGCTTCTGAAGTTCCTGCGTTCCAACCAGTCCACCTGCATCAATCAGCGCCCGATCGTCAAGCGCGGTGAGCGCGTAGTCAAGGGGCAGGTGATTGCCGATGGTCCGTCGACCGATCAGGGCGAAATTGCGCTTGGACGCAATGTACTCATCGGCTTTATGACCTGGGAGGGCTACAACTACGAGGACGCCGTTTTGATCAGTGAGAAGCTGGTCAAGGAAGATGCCTTCACTTCGATTCATATTGAGAAATACGAGTCTGAAGCGCGTGACACAAAGCTCGGTCCGGAAGAAATTACCCGCGATATTCCCAATGTTGGTGAGGATGCGCTGCGGGATCTGGATGCAAACGGCATCATCCGCATTGGCGCGGAGGTACATTCCGGCGACATTCTGGTCGGTAAAGTTACGCCCAAGGGTGAGACGGAGCTGACGGCAGAGGAGCGTTTGCTTCGTGCGATCTTCGGTGAAAAGGCGCGCGAAGTGCGCGATACGTCGCTGCGCGTGCCGCATGGTGAAGGCGGCATCGTCGTGGATGTCAAGATCTTCACGCGTGAAAATCGCGACGAGCTGACAAGCGGTGTCAATCAGATGGTGCGCGTTTACATTGCGCAGAAGAGAAAAATCCAGGTTGGCGACAAGATGGCCGGCCGTCATGGCAACAAGGGCGTCGTTTCCCGCGTATTGCCTGAAGAGGATATGCCCTTCCTGGAAGACGGTACGCCGCTTGAGATTGTGCTGAATCCTCTGGGCGTTCCCTCCCGTATGAATATCGGCCAGGTATTGGAAGTTCATCTTGGTCTTGCGGCAGCCAAGAACGGATGGCATATTGCAACGCCCGTTTTTGACGGCGCAACCGAGGAGGATATTGCAGCGCTTTTGGAGGAAGCGGGTTACAGCCCGGACGGCAAAATGACGCTGTATGACGGCCGCACCGGCGAACCGTTTGAAAACAAGGTCACGGTCGGTTACATGTATTATCTGAAGTTGTCCCACATGGTTGATGATAAAATCCATGCCCGTTCTACCGGACCGTACTCGCTTGTTACGCAGCAGCCGCTGGGCGGCAAGGCGCAGTTCGGCGGTCAGCGCTTCGGCGAAATGGAGGTTTGGGCACTGGAGGCCTATGGCGCCGCGCATACGCTGCAGGAAATTTTGACGGTTAAGAGCGACGATGTTGTGGGACGTGTCAAGACTTACGAAGCCATCGTCAAGGGTGAGAATATTTCCGAACCCGGCATTCCGGAGTCTTTCAAGGTTTTGATCAAGGAACTGCAAAGCCTTGCGCTTGATGTGAAGGTGTTCTCCGAGGCACATGAAGAGGTCAACCTCAGCGAGGAAGACGAGGATGTGCGCCGTGAGCAGGATGCACAGCCCGAAGAGGAAACTGTCTTCGATACGGAAGCGCTGATGAGCGCTGCGCCGGCGGGCGATGATGACTTTGGTGACTTTGACCTGACCAGCTTCCCCGAACTGGATGATCTGGATTTGTCCGGCGATGATGACGATGTCTCCGCAGGCGATCTGGATGATCTTGATATCGATATCTGATTCGCCGTCTTTGCGAATGAGGTATCCGGCGGCGCCGATGCGCCTGACCGGGGGTTTTGCGCGTCCTGTGACGCGCGCGGCATAACGAAGGGAGCGAAAAACAGTTGCCTGAACTCAATAACTTCGATTCCATGCTCATTGGTCTTGCTTCGCCGGAGAAGATCCGCGAATGGTCTTACGGCGAGGTCAAGAAACCGGAAACCATTAATTACCGTACGCTCAAACCGGAGCGCGATGGTTTGTTCTGTGAGCGCATTTTCGGACCGACAAAGGACTGGGAATGCCACTGCGGAAAATATAAACGAATTCGTTACAAGGGAATTGTCTGCGACAAGTGCGGTGTTGAGGTTACCCGCAGCAAGGTGCGCCGTGAACGCATGGGCCACATTGAACTTGCCGCGCCTGTTTCCCATATCTGGTATTTCAAGGGCACGCCTTCGCGCATGGGCCTGATGCTGGATATGTCTCCGCGTCTGCTTGACCGCGTGCTGTACTTTGCATCCTATGTCGTCATTGATCCGGGCAATACGGATCTGATCCGCTGCCAGCTTTTGAACGATCATGAATATCGTGAGGCGGTTGAAAAATTCGGTGCAGATGCATTCCGCGCCGGTATGGGTGCTGAGGCGGTAAAGGAATTGCTGGCGCAGATTGATCTTGAAAAGCTTTCCGCGCAGCTGAAACAGGAGGCTGCGACGCTGACGGGGCAAAAGCGGCTGCGCATCGTCAAGCGCCTTGAAGTTGTCGAGGCATTCCGCCAGAGCGGCAATGATCCGACCTGGATGATCATGGATGCGGTTCCCGTCATTCCGCCGGAGATTCGTCCGATGGTACAGCTGGACGGAGACCGGTTTGCTACCAGCGATCTGAATGATCTGTATCGCCGCGTCATTAACCGCAATAATCGTCTCAAGCGCCTGCTGGAGCTTGGTGCGCCCGATATTATCGTGCGCAATGAAAAGCGTATGCTGCAGGAGGCAGTCGATGCACTGATCGATAACGGCCGCCGCGGCAAGGCCGTCACCGGCCCGGGCAACCGGCCGCTGAAGAGCCTGTCGGATATGCTGCGCGGTAAGCAGGGACGTTTCCGTCAGAATTTGCTCGGTAAACGCGTGGACTATTCCGGCCGAAGCGTTATCGTTGTAGGTCCCGATCTGAAAATGTATCAGTGCGGCCTGCCCAAGGAGATGGCGCTGGAGCTGTTTAAGCCCTTCGTTATGAAAAAGCTTGTCTCCGACGAGCTGGCCCAGAATATCAAGGGTGCAAAGCGCATGGTTGAGCGCGCGCATCCGAAGGTTTGGGACGTTTTGGAGGAGGTCATCAGCGAGCATCCGGTTCTGCTGAACCGTGCGCCTACGCTGCACCGTCTCGGCATCCAGGCGTTTGAACCTGTTCTGGTTGAGGGTCGTGCCATTCGGCTGCATCCGCTTGTATGTAAGGCATTCAACGCCGACTTTGACGGCGACCAGATGGCGGTGCACGTGCCGCTGTCGGTGGAGGCACAGGCAGAAGCCCGCTTCCTGATGTTGTCTGCGCACAATATTTTGAAGCCGCAGGATGGCAAACCGGTTACGGTTCCCACGCAGGATATGATCCTGGGTTCGTACTATCTGACGGTTGTGCGTCCCGGCGCAAAAGGCGAGGGCAGCATTTTTGCGGATGTCAACGAGGCGATCATGGCCTATCAGACCGGCGTGGTCGATCTGCAGGCGCAAATCAAGGTGCGCTTCTTCCGCGAGCGTGACGGACAGACGCTTTCCAAGATTGTTGATACGACGGTCGGATTGATCCTGTTTAACGAAGCCGTGCCGCAGGACATCGGTTTTGTGGATCGTTCCGATCCGGATAACCTGTTTAAACTGGAGATCAATGAAGTTGTCGACTCCGATCGTCTGGGGCAGATTGTCGATATGTGCTATCATGCGCATGGCCCGACGAAGACCTGCGAGGTGCTGGATAACGTTAAGCACCTTGGCTATATGTATTCTACGCGCGGCGCACTAACTGTCAGTGTGATGGATATTAAGGTCCCGGAGGCAAAACAGCAGATTCTGGCTGAGGCGGAGGAAGCTGTTGCCAAGACAACGCGTCAGTATCGCCGCGGCATGATCAGCGAGGAGAGCCGCTATAACGATGTTGTAGAGATCTGGACCAATGCGACCGATCGCGTAACGCGCGAGCTGAAAAACGCAATGGATCCGTTCAACCCCATCTTTATGATGGCAAATTCCGGTGCGCGTGGTAACATGAACCAGATCCGCCAGCTGGCCGGTATGCGTGGTCTGATGGCAAATCCCTCCGGTAAGATCATCGAAATGCCCATTCGTGCGAACTTCCGCGAAGGACTGACAGTACTTGAATTCTTCATTTCTTCGCACGGTACCAGAAAGGGTATGGCGGATACCGCACTGCGTACGGCAGACTCCGGTTATCTGACCCGCCGCCTGGTTGACGTGTCGCAGGATGTCATTGTGCATGAGATCGACTGCTACGAAGCGGCGGGCGAGACGCCGCGTGGCATTGAGGTCACCGCGATCATGAACGGTACTGTGGTTGTGGAACCGCTCAGCGATCGTATCATGGGCCGCGTTTCCGTAGAGGACATTGCAGATCCCGCTACGGGCGAGATCCTTGTGCATACGAATGAGATTATCAGCGCTGAAACGGCAAAGCGCATTGAGGCGTGCGGCATCGAGTGCGTCAGCATCCGTTCGGTGCTTTCCTGCCGTAGCCATCACGGTGTGTGCGCGCGCTGCTATGGTGCAAACCTTGCTACGGGACGCCTGGTTGATATTGGCGAAGCCGTTGGTATCATTGCCGCACAGTCCATCGGTGAGCCTGGTACACAGCTGACGATGCGTACGTTCCACACCGGCGGCGTTGCGGCAAGTGAAGATATTACACAGGGTCTTCCCCGTGTCGAGGAGTTGTTTGAGGCGCGCAAGCCCAAGGGCCAGGCCGTTATTTCCGAAATCTCCGGTACGGTATCTTTCGGCGACAACAAGAAGCGCAACGAGATCACCGTGACTTCTGCGGATAAGGAAGCCAAGACATATCTGATCCCCTTTGGCAGCCGGCTGAAGGTTACCGAAGGTCAGCAGATCGAGGCTGGTGATGAGCTGACGGAAGGTTCCGTCAACCCGCATGATATCCTTACGATTCGCGGTATCAAGGGTGTGCAGAGCTATCTGCTTCGCGAGGTGCAGGTTGTCTACCGCCTGCAGGGCGTATCCATTTCGGACAAACACATTGAAGTTATCGTCCGCCAGATGCTGCGCAAGGTAAAGATTGAAGATGCCGGCGATACCGATATGCTGCCCGGAAGCCTTGTTGATATCTTCCGCTTTGAGGAAGCCAACGAGGCGGCGTTTGAAAAAGGTGGCCGTCCAGCGATTGCAAAGCGTGTATTGCTTGGCATTACCAAGGCTTCCCTTGCGACCGACAGCTTCCTGTCTGCAGCAAGCTTCCAGGAAACGACGCGCGTGCTGACCGAAGCGGCGATTAAGGGCAAGACCGACGAACTGATGGGCTTGAAGGAGAATGTCATGATCGGTAAGCTTATTCCCGCAGGTACCGGCATGCGCCGCTACCGCGATATCCGCATCGAAACCGAAGGCGACGGTGCGATGCAGGAAGCCATGCAGGAGGTGCGCATGGTGCAGGAAGAGAGTATCGCGCAGCAGACACAGGCGGATATTCCCTTTGATGCAGAATACGCCGATATTTAACAAAACGATGAAGATTGCCTTGTTGACAGCATTTGACACGCTTGTTATAATACAAAGCGTGTCTGCCGTCGGCAGGTTATCCCTTCATGCCGGATTCTGACGGCATGAAAGAATCTTCCCGGCTTTGCCCGGGAAAACATACTTGCCGGTGTCCTTCTCATTGGGTTGCGAGGAGAGATGATCGACATACATCCTTTACAAGTATTTAGAAGGAGGTGGAGCGCGCGTGCCCACTATTAACCAGCTGATCCGCAAGGGCAGGGAGAAGGTCGTGTACAAATCCAACGTGCCGATCCTGCAGCAGTGCCCCCAAAAGCGCGGCGTGTGCCTTGCAGTCCGTACGATGACGCCCAAAAAGCCCAATTCCGCACTTCGGAAAATTGCCCGTGTGCGCCTGACCAACCTTGAGGAAGGTACGGCTTACATCCCCGGCATTGGCCATAATCTTCAGGAGCACTCCGTGGTTCTGATCCGTGGCGGCCGTGTCAAGGATCTGCCCGGCGTCCGCTATCATATCATTCGCGGTGCGCTTGATACCGCAGGCGTGGCCAATCGTCGCCAGGCCAGAAGCCTTTACGGCGCTAAGAAGCCCAAGAAGTCCTGAAGCGGATTTTTTGCGCTTGATTTGTATGCCAAAAGCAGCCTGAACACACTTTCTTTGTCTGCGACCCGCGGATGGGACGCGTCGGGAGTTGCGCGCGGACGATGGAAGCATGTTTGTGGTTTGCATGTGGTATGCAGCGCTTGAAAAGGATATTCTCTGTTACCAGATCGACGAATGTATCACGCATAAAAGAAGGAGGGGACTGTTGTGCCCAGACGCGGTAATGTACCCAAGCGCGAAGTGCTGCCCGATCCGATCTACGGCAACACAATCGTGACCAAACTGATCAATAACGTCATGCTCGACGGCAAGCGCGGCACTGCACAGCGCATCTGCTACGAGGCCTTTGAGCTGATTGAAAATCGTACCGGCAAGCCCGCCATGGAAGTGTTTGAGGCCTGCCTGAACAATATCCTGCCCGTTTTGGAGACCAAGTCTCGTCGTGTCGGTGGTCAGAACTACCAGGTACCTCTGGAAATTCGCCCCGAGCGTCGTCAGACGCTGGCGCTTCGCTGGCTGGTGGACTTTTCCCGCAATCGCGGTGAGCGCACGATGATGGAGCGCCTTGCTGCCGAGATCATGGACGCCGCCAACAATACCGGTAACACGGTCAAGCGCAAGGAAGACGTGCACCGCATGGCCGAGGCGAACAAGGCATTTGCGCACTTCCGCTGGTAAGCGCTTGCGCAGGGAAAAATTGTTAAAAACTACAATAAACGGTCAACCGCAGGGCTTTGCCCTGCTTTTGGCCTGTCTGATTTGGGGCGGCAGCGCCTGTCTGCGCCGCCCGGAAAGGAGGGACAGCCATGTCAAGACAAATTCCACTTGATTTGATCCGCAATATCGGGATTATGGCGCATATCGACGCGGGCAAGACGACGACGACGGAACGCATCCTCTACTATACGGGGCGTGTGCATCGCATGGGTGAAACCCATGAGGGCGCTGCGACGATGGACTGGATGGTTCAGGAGCAGGAGCGTGGCATTACCATTACTTCTGCAGCCACAACTGCTATGTGGCGCGATCATCGCATCAATATTATCGATACGCCCGGACATGTCGACTTTACCGTCGAGGTAGAGCGCTCTCTCCGCGTGCTGGACGGTGCGGTCGCTGTATTCTGCGCCAAGGGCGGCGTGGAGCCTCAGAGCGAAACGGTGTGGCATCAGGCCACCAAATACGGTGTGCCGCGGCTTGCTTACGTCAATAAAATGGACGTAATCGGCGCAGATTTTTATCGCGTCGTGGACATGATGCATGAGCGCCTCGGCGCAAATGCCGTGCCCATTCAGCTGCCCATCGGTCAGGAGGACAGCTTTATCGGTCTTATCGATCTGATCGATATGGATTCGGTGCAGTATTTCGACGAAACCGGTTCGGACATGCGTATCCTGCCGATTCCTGAGGACATGCAGGAAAAGGCAGAGGAGTACCGCTCGCAGATGCTTGAGGCAATCAGCGATTTTGATGAGGAGATCATGGAGATGTACCTTGAAGGAGAGGACATCCCCAAGGATAAGATCATCGCTGCGATTCGCCGTGCAACGATTGCCGGTGAGTTCGTGCCCGTACTGTGCGGTACGTCATACCGCAATAAAGGCGTGCAAAAGCTTTTGGATGCAGTTGTGGATTTCCTGCCGTCGCCGCTGGATGTGCCTGCGGTCGTTGGCCATGACGTCCATGATCCGGAAAAGGAGATCGTCCGTCATGCAAGCGACGATGAACCCTTCTCGGCGCTGGCGTTTAAGATCGTTGCCGATCCGTTTGTTGGCAAGCTGGCGTTCTTCCGTGTCTATTCCGGTGTTTTGAAGAATGGTTCCTATATCTACAACTCCACCAAGGGCAAACGTGAGCGCGTAGGCCGCATTTTGTTGATGCATGCCAATCACCGCGAGGACGTCGACGAGGTTCGCGCGGGCGATATTGCCGCAATGGTCGGCCTGAAGGAGACCGGCACGGGCGACACGCTTTGCAATGAGAACGACCAGGTCATTCTGGAGTCCATGGAGTTCCCGGATCCGGTTATCCAGGTCGCGATTGAGCCCAAAACCAAGGCCGGACAGGAGAAGATGTCCATGGCATTGGTGCGCCTGGCTGAAGAGGATCCGACATTCAAGACCTTTACCAACGCAGAAACCGGCCAGACGATCATCGCCGGCATGGGCGAACTGCATTTGGAGATTATCGTAGACCGTCTGCTGCGCGAGTTTAAGGTGGAGGCCACCGTCGGTAATCCGCAGGTTGCCTATCGTGAGACGCTGCGCCGTGCGGTCAGCCGTGCGGAAGGCCGGTTTGTCCGTCAAAGCGGCGGTCATGGCCAGTATGGTCATTGTATCGTTGACTTTGAGCCTACGGAACCGGGCAGCGGTTATACCTTCGAAAGCAAGGTCGTCGGTGGTACGGTTCCCAAGGAATACGTCCAGCCGATTTGCGAGGGCATTCGTGAAGCGGCAAAGAGCGGCCTGATGGGCGGCTTTGAGGTTGTTGACTTCAAGGCAACCCTGCTGGATGGATCGTATCACGAAGTTGACTCCAATGAAATGGCGTTTAAAGTTGCCGGTTCCATGGCCTTCAAGGCTGCAATGGAAAAGAGCGGCATGACGCTTCTGGAGCCCACCATGAAGGTTGAGGTTGTTCTGCCCGATGAATTCATGGGTGATGTCATGGGCAATTTGACTGCGCGTCGTGGACAGATTGAAGGCACAGAGCTTCGCGGCTCTGCTCAGATCATTCACGCAATGGTTCCGCTTGCCGAGATGTTTGGCTATGCGACGGATCTGCGCAGCCGCACGCATGGTCGTGCAACCTTTACGATGCAGTTTTCACACTATCAGCCCGTTCCGCAGGGCATCGCCAATAAGCTCGTTGGCCACGGCGAGTAACAGCGGGTTTTGACCATTCATAACTGCCTAAGGCACCAAACAAAGGAGAAAGAAAAATGGCGAAGGCAAAATTTGAACGCACGAAGCCGCATGTCAATATCGGCACGA
>JAHZHV010000076.1 GCA_019420085.1 Christensenella sp. | reverse complement strand
GTGGAATCAGGCGGATCTTTTGCAGGCGCGCAGGCGCTTTGGCGCGGCGGATGTGCGGCCGGGACTGACCGGCTGGGCACAGATCAATGGTCGTGATGAACTGCCGATTGAACAAAAGGCCAGGCTGGATGGAGAATATGTGCGCCGAATGAGTTTTGGCTTTGATCTGCGTTGTATCCTGGGAACGATTTCCGCTGTAATTCATCGCCGTGGTGTTGTCGAAGGGGGAACCGGCGCCATGCAGGAAAATAAGGACAATTGAAAGTCGGGTAAGAAGCGTAGTACCAGATCAAACGTGCAATGACGTTGCATTCGTTTCATCGATTCGGCGCTTCTTTTCACTGTATGGGAAGGGAGCATGCAAATGAAACGTGTTTTAATTACGGGCGCGCAAAGCTATATTGGCGATGCGTTTGCATCTTGGGTTAAGACGCATCAGACGGGACAAATTGACGTGCAAATTGTTGATATGCGTAACGAAGACTGGAGAAATACGTCATTTTCACAGTTTGACGCCGTATTTCATGTGGCAGGTATTGCGCATGCGGATATTGGTAACGTGACGCCACAGCAAAAACAGCAGTATTATGCGGTCAATCGTGATCTTGCGGTGGAGACGGCACGTATGGCAAAGGCGCAGGGCGTGCGCCAGTTCATCTTTATGAGCAGTATGATTGTCTATGGCGACAGCGCGCCTGCAGGGAAGACACGCGTTATCACGGCGGATACCGTGCCAGCGCCTGCGAATTTCTATTCAGACAGCAAGTGGCAGGCGGAAGAGGGATTGCGTGCACTGTGTGATGAAAACTTTGCTGTTGCCATTCTGCGGCCGCCAATGATTTATGGCCCCGGCAGCAAGGGCAATTATCCGGTTCTTGCAAAACTGGCACGGCGCATGCCATTTTTTGCTGATATGCCGAATGCACGCAGTATGCTGTTTATTGATAACCTGTGTTCCTTTGTCAGCCTGCTTGTTTTGGACGGAGGCGGCGGTGTATTCTTTCCTCAAAATGCTGAACAGCCGCGCACATCACAGCTTGTGGCACTGATTGCACAGGTATATGGTCACAAGATCTGGATCAGCCGACTGTTTAATCCCATGGTATATCTTATTGGACGCATGCCGGGAAAAGCAGGTGCGCTTTGTACGAAAGCGTTTGGTGGTATGATTTACGCGCAGTCCATGAGCCAGACGTTTGATGGAAGATATCGCGTGGCAACGCTGGAGGAGTCTGTACGCCTGACGCATGAACGGACGCAGTGAAGAAACGTTGCGATATCCCTGAAAAATCAGGTAGTATTTGCATTGACACAACACCGATAAAAATGCTATAATACTCGTCGAGCCGCTCGTAGAAGGCTTTCGCAAAATGCGGAGAGAAGCATTTTTCTTCGCTGCCTTGCTGCGGCGAGACTGGAAAGAGGAGGGAATAGGCATGAATGCAGTGATCATGACCGGCGGCAAGCAGTACAGCGTCAAGGAAGGCGAGGTTCTTTATGTGGAGAAGCTTGGCCTTGCTGAGGGCGAAGAAGTCAAATTTGACGTTCTGATGCTGGCCGACGGCGATAATACCCGCATCGGTACGCCTTACGTCGATGGCGCGTCCGTGACCGCAAAGGTTCTGGGCGACGTTAAGGGCGAGAAGATTGTTATCTTCAAGTACAAGGCGAAGAAGACCTATCGCAAAAAGCAGGGTCACCGTCAGCCCTATACGAAGATCGAAGTCGTTTCGATCAATGCGTAAGGCGGCGTGATTCACGTTCTTGTAAAACGCAGCGGGGATTGCG
Organism: Christensenella sp.; assembly: GCA_019420085.1. Classification (GTDB taxonomy): domain Bacteria; phylum Bacillota; class Clostridia; order Christensenellales; family Maliibacteriaceae; genus RGIG9107. The sequence goes on along the minus strand of JAHZHV010000076.1, from coordinate 373 downwards.
TGCAGTTGCTTCATGTTGAGGGGCATGCACAGCCCGCAGCACGCCGTGGTGGGCAGTATGATTTGATTTGTGCGGCGGTTTCGGCGCTGATGGGCAATCTTCTGGAAGGTTTCGATCTTTTGGAATGTTCACAGCTTGCGCAGATTGACCAGCGGGAGAATGCAGTTCGCATTACGCCGCAGGATGATCCGCGGCAGCAGGTGCTTGTACAATCAGTCGTTCGCTCGCTTGCAGGCATTGAACGAGAATACGGAAAATACCTTGAAATCCATATGATGGAGGTGTAGCGAAGTATGAAGCTTAATCTGCAGTTTTTCGCACATAAAAAGGGAATGGGCTCCACGCGCAACGGTCGCGACAGCGAATCCAAGCG
>JAHZHV010000075.1:388-1713 GCA_019420085.1 Christensenella sp. | reverse complement strand
GCAGTGGTACTATACCGTATATACAAATGATACATATGCGCTGAACATGCAGACGTTTGAAAGTGAAGAAACGCTGGCGCAGATTGTAGAAAATCTGTATGGCATTTCGCCGGTTCTCGGTGAAGCGGCTGACTATGTGCGTACCTATCATCTTTATGATGTCGCATCTTCCGATGCCAAGGAGCAGGGTGCATATACGATTTATCTGGAGGATTATGAATCGCCGTTCCTGTTTGGTAATCTGGATGAAGATTATTATGGCCTTGGTACTATGATTCACGAACTTGGTCATTGCGCTGGGTATTATGCCAATCCGGGCGAGGGACCGCTGGATCTTGCGGAAATTGATTCGCAGGGGTTGGAGCTTTTGTCCATGGCGCAGTATGAAGCGTATTTTGGACGCTATGCGGGCGCTGCGGCGGGCGACAAACTGACCGATATGTTGTATTCTGTTGTGACAGGCTGCATGCAGGATGAGTTTCAACAGCGCATTTATGCCATGGAGGATCTGTCAATGCAGACGGCTTGTCAGATTTTCGGGCAGCTCAACGATGAATATGGTATCAGCGAACTTTATCCGGCAAGTGACTATGAGTGGGTATTGGTGCACCACACGTTCCAGTCGCCGTTCTACTACATCAGTTATGCTGCCTCGGCAGTGCCCGCGCTTGAGATCTGGCAGATTGCGCGCGAGGACTACGATGAGGGTGTGCAGACGTATCTGGCACTTCTGATGCGCGATCACGATGAGGACTTTTTGCAGGTACTGCAAGATTGCGACTTGGAAAATCCGTTTGACAGTGACACGCTTGGGGAACTTGCGGAAGATCTGGACGAGGAACTGGCGCGCACGCTGACGCGTGCATGGCGCTTCAGTGAAAAAGGTGCATGAATAAGGTGAAGGAGTAAGTTATGGGGAAAAACGTACTGATCTGTCATGGCGGGGGCCCGACGGCTGTGCTGAATGCGTCGCTGTATGGTGCGTTGCGTGAGGCGATGATGACGCCGGGCGTCGATCACATCTATGGTGCAATCGGCGGTACGGGCGCACTGGTTTTGGATGAACCGCGGCTTTTCGACCTGCGTACGCTGGAGAAAAAACAGATCGATCTTTTGCCGTATACGCCGGCGACAATTATTGGTTCCGGACGCTTGAAGATGACGCAGGAGTATTTTGCGCGTATCTGCAATGTTGTGCGGGAAAAGAATATCGGCTACGTCATCATGAACGGCGGCAACGGTACCATGCGCATGGTGGCGGAACTGGCGCGACGCCTGGAGGGCGACGGTGTTCGCGTGATGGGTATCCCCAAGACCATCGACAA
>JAHZHV010000075.1:0-378 GCA_019420085.1 Christensenella sp. | reverse complement strand
GTCCTGTGCGGCGCTTGCGGCGATTCTGATGCGCGGCATTGCGATGGATACGCGCTGTGCACCGCTGCATGTCATGGTGGTTGAGGTTATGGGCCGCGATGCCGGCTGGCTGACGGCGTCCACGGCCATGGCGCGTACGCAGGAAGGGGACGGGCCGCATCTGATCTATACGCCCGAAAATCCCGTGAGCGTGGAAAAAATGATGGGCGATATTGATAATGTCCTTTGCGGCAGACCCGGCGGTATTGTCGTTGCGGTAGGAGAGGGAATCCGCAATGAAAAGGGACAGCCTTTCTGTCCGCCGATTGAGACGCCAAACGGTGATGTGCTCTATGGCGGTATGGCCAATCACATTGCGGCATTGATCGTGCAGCACCT
>JAHZHV010000074.1:3749-5425 GCA_019420085.1 Christensenella sp. | reverse complement strand
CGGGAAGAATAACCGGTTTTTGACAGCATCACATATTCTGCCTGTGGGAACACTATGCAAAGCGTAAGGAAATCGAAGGAGTGATGCATGGCGTGCCCATACAGCAAACGATTGAACGGATTTGGTGGCGGATTTTTACGGACACGGGCAGCGTACAGGCGTATTTGAATGCAAAGGCGCTGTGCCAAAAAGGAGAACGGCGTGGCGGAAATCAGGGCGACGGGGATTGTGACGCGCGTGGTGGATTACCGTGAGTATGACCGCATTGTCACGATATTAAGTCCGCAAATCGGAACATTGCAGCTGTGCCTGCGCGGCTGCCGCAAGCCTGCGGCAAAACTGCGCGCGGCGGCACAGCTTTTCTGTTTTGCGGATTTTGAACTGCTCAGCAGACGTGCCGGGCATTATATTATGACCGGCTGTACGGTACGGGATTCTTTTTTTGCGCTTTCATCGGATGTATCGCGTATGCGCGCGGCGGGTACGCTGTGCGGTATTGCAACCGGACTGTTTGATGCACAGGAGGATGCCAGATCGGATTTATTTGCCGCGCTGCTGTGCGCCATAACGACGCTGGCATATGCGCCGCGCGTGCATGCACAGGAGATCGTGCTTGTTGGGGCGCTGCGGCTGCTGGATGCGGGCGGCTATCGGCCGCAGACGCAAAGCTGTGCCGAATGCGGCGCACCGATTGCGGCAGGGCCGGCGGCGTTTGATCCTGCGCGCGGCGGCGTGCTGTGTCCGGATTGCGCTGCATCTGATCCGTCTCATCTGACGCTTTGCGCCGGCGCGGTTTCGTCCATGCGTGCGGCGATGGATCTGCCAAATGAGAAAATGCCCACGTTCCATTTTTCTGCACCGGTACGGCGGGAACTGATGACTGCGGTGCAGGCGGTTTTATCCTGCGTACTGGAACGCCACGTTTCCCTGCAGGACGATTCCGCGTTTCATTCGGATATGGGATAGATCCTGCGGCGGTATTTTGCTGCCGCTTTGCTTTTTTGAAACGAAAGGCATGATGATGTATGCTGTAGGTGTGATATACCTGAAAAAGACATACATTAAGATGACAATTTCTTTTGATGATAGTAAATAGTGCTTATATTAAAATAAAAACAATAAAAAAAGTACGTAAAAATAGCTAAAAAGGGCTTGAGCATCCCGTCATAGCCAGCTATACTGAGTGTGTCGGAAATTCTGATTTGGAGGTTGACCGAAGAATGCAGGCAATGAAGAACAAGGACCGCAGCCGGTTGATTGCGGCGGCAATGCAGAAGATCCCTTGCGATCTGACGGTGGAGAATGTACAGTTTGTCAATGTCATTACTGGCGAGATCTATCCGGCGAGCGTTGATGTGCTCGACGGCGTTGTCGTGCGCGTGCGCCGCGAAGGGGAAACAACGGCGCAGAAAAGCGCCCGCGTCTATGACGGCGGCGGCCGCTATCTTGTGCCTGGCTATTTTGATACACATCTGCATGTAGAAAGCACAATGATGCTTCCGGAAAATTTTGCCCGTGCGGTGGTCGTCTGCGGCACGACGAGCGTGGTGACCGATCCGCATGAGATCGGAAACGTCATGGGCGTGGATGGCGTGCGCTTCATGCTGGAAAACGGCAAAAAGGCGCCCATTCGCATGTATTCTCTGGTGCCGTCCTGCGTGCCGTCCGTGGTGGAG
>JAHZHV010000074.1:2577-3739 GCA_019420085.1 Christensenella sp. | reverse complement strand
CGCAAGCTTTGGCGTCGATGAAGTCAATGCGCTGATGGATGAAGACGGCATCCTGGGTGTGGCTGAGGTTATGGATTTTGTCGGCGTTATCAACGATGTGCCGCGTATGCACGATATTGTACAGGCCGCGCTTGACCGTGATATGTTCATTCAGGGACATGCACCGGGACTTCTCGGCAAGGAGCTGGCTGCCTATGCGCTTGCAGGTCCGGTCAGCTGCCATGAGAGCCGCAACGGTGAAATGGTTGCGCAAAAGCTGCGCGCGGGCATGCACGTCAACCTTCAATCCAGCTCGCTTTCCGTCGGATTGCTTCCGGCGCTTCTGGAAGGTACGCGCGGTATGCGGTATCTTGACAATGTTTCTATCTGCACCGATGATATCCACGCCGGTGATATTTTAAAAACCGGACATATCAACCGTGTTATCAAGCATGCACTGGAACTTGGTGTGGATGCAGTGGATGCGATTCGCTTTGCTTCTTATAATCCGGCGCGTGAGTACGGATTCCGCGATCTGGGTGCGATTGCCCCTGGGTATCTTGCGGACATGCAGCTTCTGGATGCGCTGGACGGCAGCAATCCCTACGCGGTCTTTGTCGGCGGTAAGCTTGTCGTGGAAGACGGCAAACTTCTGGATGCGGCGCCCGCGCAAACGAAGATGGACTTCCCCAATACCGTACACATGCCGCAGGTGCAAAGCGCGGATGACTTCCGTCTGAAAGCGCCGCAGGGCTGCACGGATACGGCGCGCGTGCTGGTGCTTTCGTCCAATCAGACGATTTTCTACACGGCAGAGTATGAGACGCTTCCCGTGCGGGACGGCTATGTTGACATCAGCGGCGATCCGGCGCTTTGCTTTGTCAGCGTCTGCAACCGCCATGGTGCGGGCGATTCGACGATTGCCGTATATCGTGGCTTCGGCCTTGAAAAGGGTGCAGTTGCCTCGACGATTTCTCATGACTGCCATAACTTTACCGTCGTGTATCGCGACGCACAGGACGCCTTTGTCGCTGCGCAGGAGCTGACACGCACCGGCGGCGGAATAACGGCTGTGGAAAACGGCGCGGTTGTGCGCACGCTTGCACTGCCCGTGGCCGGGTTAATGAGCGATCTTGCGGTTGTGCCTCTGGCGCATGAAGTGGAAGAGACGGAGAAGGCCGTT
>JAHZHV010000074.1:0-2567 GCA_019420085.1 Christensenella sp. | reverse complement strand
GCCGTTGCGCAGTTGTGCGGCGGAAAGGAAGGCATGCTGCTGAAAACGGCAGTTTTGTCCCTTGCATGCCTGCCCTGCGTCGTGATGACCGACCGGGGCGTCTACGATGGCCTCAACAGCCGTTTCCTGCCCGTATTTGAAGCGTAAGCACGACAAAAATCCATACGTTAGATTAGCGGCATCTGCTTATATTGGCAGATGTCGCTTATGTTATAAGAGAAAATTAAAAGAATGTACGTTAAAATATCGAAACAGGTCTTGAGCGCACGTCCATGGATCGGTATACTGGAAGTATAAAATACGGTATTTTGGAGGTCGGCAAAAACGATGCAGGCAGTGAAAAACAAGGATCGCAGCCGATTGATTGCGGCGGCGATGCAGAAGATTGCATGTGACCTGACGGTGGAGAACGTGCAGTTTGTCAACGTCATTACCGGTGAAATCTATCCGGCGAGCGTCGATGTGCTCGACGGCGTTGTCGTGCGCGTGCGCCGCGCGGGGGAGACAACGTCACAAAAAAGCGCCCGTGTCTACGACGGCGGCGGACGGTATCTTGTGCCGGGGTATTTCGACACGCATATGCATGTGGAAAGCACGATGATGATCCCCGAGAACTTCGCGCGTGCCGTCGTCGTATGCGGGACAACCAGCGTCATTGCCGACCCGCATGAGATCGGCAACGTCATGGGTATCGACGGCGTGCGCTTCATGCTGGATAACGCCCGCAATGCGGTCATTCGCATGTACTTTGTCGCGCCCTCCTGCGTACCGTCGGTGGTCGGCGCCGAGGGAAGCGGCGCAAGCTTCGGCGCAGAAGAAATTGCGACGCTTCTGCAGGAAGAAGGCGTGCTGGGCGTGGCCGAGGTCATGGACTTTGTCGGCGTGATTAACGATGTGCCGCGCATGCACGATATCGTCCAGGCGGGCCTTGACCGCGACATGTTCATTCAGGGGCATGCGCCCGGTCTTGTCGGGAAAGAACTTGCCGCATACGCGATTGCAGGCCCGCAGAACGATCACGCCAACCGTTCACCGCAGGAGGTGGCGCAGGAGCTGCGCGCAGGCATGCACGTAAATTTGCAGTCCAGCTCGCTGACGTCCGGCCTTTTGCCCACGCTTTTGGAGGGCATGCAGGGCATGCGCTATCAGGACAACGTCTCCATCTGCACCGATGATATCCACGCCGGCGACATCTTAAAGACGGGGCATGCGCTGGCCCTTGGCGTGGATGCGGTGGACGCCATCCGCTTTGCAACGTACAATCCCGCGCGCGAATACGGGTTCCGCGATCTGGGGGCGATTGCGCCGGGGTATCTTGCCGACATGCAGCTGCTTGACGCGCTGGACGGCAGCCTTCCCCACGCCGTCTTTGTCGGCGGCAAATTGATTGTCGAGGACGGCCGGCTTTTGCAGGACGCGCCCGCGCAGCAGAAGATGGATTTCCCCAACACGATGCATATGCCGCAGGTCAAAAGCGCGGACGACTTTCGGCTGAAGGCGCCCGCAGGGTGCGGCGATGCGGTGCGCACAATCGTCATCGGCGCAAAGCCTGGCGAGGCGGAATACGAGCTTTTGCCCGTGCGGGACGGCTTTGTCGATATAAGCGGCGATCCGGCGCTGTGCTTTGTCAGCGTATGCAACCGGCATGGCGCGGGCGATTCGACGATTGCCGTGTATCGCAATTTCGGTCTGGACAAGGGCGCGATTGCCTCGACGATCTCGCATGACAGCCATAACTTCATCGTCGTGTACAGGGACCCGCGCGATGCCTTTGCCGCCGCGCAGGAGCTGACGCGCACGGGCGGCGGCATCACGGCCGTTGCAGACGGCGCCGTGGTGCAGACGCTTGTGCTGCCGGTCGCAGGCTTGATGAGCACGCTTGCCATCGCGCCGCTTGCGGCGCAGGTGGAACAGGTCGAAGCGGCGATTGCGCAGCTGTGCGGCGGACAAAACGACATGCTGTTCCGCACAATGGTGCTGCTGTCGCTTCCGTGCATGCCGCGCGCCGTGGTGACCGATCGCGGCGTCTATCACGGCGGCCAGAGCCGGTTTATTCCCGTGTTTGCATAAGCAGGGGCGTTGGATACAGGAAAAAAGCGCCGGTTCGTTAACGAACCGGCGCCTTGTCTTTTTTCGTGTATATGGGTTAACTGCGCGCAGGGTGCAGTTTTGCTTTGAGGTTGTTGGCAAGCCGGTCGATTGCCGGAATGCAGGCGATGCCCACGCAGATCAGAAGATCCGGACCGATGACAATCGCGTTGTACACCGCCGAATATGCCACGGGATTCCAGCCCTCCCAGGCGTACATGCCGTAGAAGATAAATCCGGACAGGAAATGCCACAGCCAGCGTCCGGCGCCGGCCAGCAGTGCGCCTGCGGCCAGATGCCGTTTGGCAAAACCGGCAAAGCCGAGCATGGCAAATGCCAGAATGTAATCCATGATCAGCGAGACCGGATGCATGACGTAGAAGTCCTGCAAAAGCTGCAAAAGCCCGTAGACAATGCCGGCGGCGATGCCTGCGGAGGGACCGAAGGCGTAGGCGTACAGCATCATCGGCAGCATGCTG
>JAHZHV010000073.1:10295-12645 GCA_019420085.1 Christensenella sp. | reverse complement strand
TTGCAGATGATGAATTGGTTGAAATTACGCCGACGCATATTCGCATCCGGAAAAAAGAACTGGATGCCGCGCAGCGCCTTCGCATGGCGGTTCGTGCCAGAAATGCGCAAAAATAAAAGAAAAGATGTATGCCGCTCAAAGCAAAAGCGCTTCCGCAAATTATGGCGGAAGCGCTTTTGCTTAATGTGAGTAGTCAATATAGCGGATATTTTCCGGCAGATCAGCCATGATAAGCGCTTTCATTCGTTTGGCAAACGGACATGGCTATCCCATTGGCGTGCCTTTTTGGATGCAGGAGGCAAACACGATGGTATCTGCACCGCGGCGAACGAGTTCTCTGGCGCGCAGAATAGCCTTTTTGCCTGGACAGCCGCCGCAGTTTATAAAACCGATTATGTTGATTTCTTCGTTTGAAAAATCTGCAAAAGCACCGCTGCGCTGTGCGACGGCACGGAAATCCGTCGTGCCGGGACAAAAATCTTCCGTTTGCATACAGCGAATGATTCCGATATTCAAAGTTGCGGCACCTTCCTTTCGTTTGGGATACTATATCATGGAACGACGCGGACAACAAGCGAATATATGCACAGATGCAAAAAATCGCGCATGTGGCAGGCATGGCGCGATTTTTTGCAAAGAAACTGTTTGCGCAAGCGTACAAGTGGTGTGCACGGTATATCCAAGGGGGAGGAAGGACATTGCCGTTTTCGGAGGTCTTGTATTTGCGACATTGTCAGGATACAGTTTGCACATGAAGACCATGTGAACACATGGCGAATGTTTGGAAAACTTAAATTTAAGAAACAAAAGCCGAAGCGGCACATGCCACGTTGATGTGTGCATGCGCCGCTTCTGTGTTTGGATTGGAGGAGGTATGGTGTGTTGTGTATGCAATCGCCCCGGCCGCGCAAGAGGGGGACGGCGGCCTGCGGACGTTGTTGCCGGATCGAAAGGTGTTTGTTCTTTCGATGGGACAAGCATAACGGACTTATTTGACCGTTTCGTGAACGCCGCATGAAAAAATACCTTTACAAATACATTTTAATGCGATGTTAATTGCAAAGGAAAAAGAAGCGCCGAAGTCTGTTGCATGGCAGCCACATCAGACGTAAACGTACGGCGTACGGGTGTTTCACAGCAATGAAAACATGGGCGATTGCTTGTTTCAATCAATCGGTACAGTTTAACGTTTATCCGGTGTTATTGCATTTTAGGAGGATTTCATTTGTTTGGATATTCCATTGAAAAAAGGCGGCAGCACATCGTGCTGGCGCCCTGATGATAGATATGGAAAAATTGATGCAACCGTAAAAAGCCGAAATGTCGTTTGTTGCCGCGGTAAACGCGTGTAAAAGATACCGATGCACAGCAAGAGAAGCTATCAAAAATGCGTTGTCAGATCATCGTACAAAGCGTATGCATATCACAACGAAGCACCTGTGAAAGAGATGGATTATAAAGCACGCTTGCCGGATGATGCAGTGCGAAAATGCGAAAGGGGATCGTATCCGGACAGAGTAATTGACCATGCACCTGCGTAATGGATGGCGCCTTGGACCCAAGCAATGCCCGAAGCGGTGTATTACCCAGCGTTGCGACAATAGGGGCGCCGACAATTTGCAATTCCTGCAGCAGCAGCGGACGGCAAAGCGCAATTTCCGATGCTTTTGGCGGTCGGTTTGCGAATGTACCGGATCGCGCGCCGTCGCGTACGGGGCGGAATTTGACAGCATTGGTCAGGTAGAGTGCATCGCGTACAAGACCGCAGTCAGAGAATAATGCATCCAGGTTTTTCCCCGCTGTGCCGATAAAGGGAATTCCCTGTTCGGCTTCAAAGCGTCCCGGTGCTTCTCCGACAAATGCAACGGATGCATCCGGATTGCCCACACCGCAGACGATGCGGCCAAAACGTACATGCGGCATAAGAAGCGTGCGCGTTTTGGCAAACAGCGCTTCCAACTGCCCCTCTTTATTCATGGTAATTGCTCCAGTTTTTTCATGACTTGCTGCAAATCCTGCCAGGTTTCTTTTTTCTTGTCGGGATCTCGCAGGAGCGCCGCGGGGTGATAAGTCGGCATGAACCATATCCCTTTTTTCTCCGCCCATATGCCGCGTTCGCGTGTGATGCGGATATCGGGCCGAATCAGTGCGCGTGCGGCGGTTGCACCCAGGCAGACGATGATTTGTGGACGCACGAGTACGAATTGTGCGCGCAAATAAGGCAGACAGGCTTCTGCCTCCTGCGGCAATGGCGTGCGGTTGCCCGGCGGACGGCATTTGACGACGTTTGCGATATAGACGCTGCTGCGCGCAAGACCGATCTCCCCCAGCATACGTTCTAAAAGCTGCC
>JAHZHV010000073.1:0-10285 GCA_019420085.1 Christensenella sp. | reverse complement strand
CGTCCTGGCGATGCAGCCCCATTGCGTCAATCATGCGGTCCAGCAGCTGACCGGCTCGTCCAACAAAGGGACGTCCCAGCCGATCTTCATCCGCCCCCGGACCTTCGCCCACGAACATCAGCCGCGCATGGGGATTTCCTTCCCCTGCGACGGTATGCGTGCGCGTACGGCACAGGTCGCATTTTTCACAGCTTTCAATTTGCGTAAGAACGCTTTGCCAACTGACTTGCATGGTATGTTACCCGAAAATCAACGTGCCGAAGATTAAAAGCAGTGCGCCCGGTACGCCAAGAATACCCGCGATCAACGCTGTGACGGGGTTAATCACGACGGCAAATCCCATTGGATCGCCGATTAAATTGACGACGATCAAAAGCAATGCGCCGATGAGTGCATTGCAGATTAATTTCAGTACCCAGGTCAGCGGCTTGAGCAGCAGCTTGCCCAGAATGAACAGGATTAAAAGTCCCGCCGCATATGTTAGTACACTGGGCAGAGAGACGGCAAGTCCCATAAGCGGTTTCCTCCGTATCGATTCAGGTTTTGTTCCTGCTTTGAATATATGTGCCGGGCGGACGCATGATGACGCGTCCGCCCGATACTGATTTTGTGCTTCTATTACCGCAGCAGGCTTTTTTCAAGGATCATTCGAACATCGTCTTCGCACATATCCACAGGATTTGCGCGGCGAATGGATTCTGCGGCACTTGCTTTGACATAGCGGTCGACGTCCTGTTGTGTAAATGTTGTTTTATCCTGCAGCAATGCATCGATGTAGGCGGGAAAGTCGTCTACATTGTCACAACCGCAAAGATGCAGGATTTCATCTACCTTTTGCGGCATGGATTTATGGATGAAACGTACATACTCGGCCAGCACAAGACCGTTTGCGCGGCCGTGCGGCAGATCTTTATCCACCGTCAGCGCATAACCCATCGAATGCACGGCCAGTGTGCGGGAAAGGTTGATTGAAAACCCGCCGTACAGGGCTGCCATCATTAACTTCTCACGCGTCTGCATGGTGATTGCACCGCTTTTGAGCGCATCGTAGCAGTCGGAAAACAGACGGAACCCCTCCCGTGTAAACAGGCCGCACATATAGTTGTTTGCGCGGGACAGATACCCTTCAATACAGTGACACAATGCATCTACCGCAGTATCAACGGTAACGCGATGCGGCATGGATGCCGTATAACGCGGATCCAGCAGCGCCTTGACCGGCGCCATACATACGTCACCAAAACTCTTTTTAAAGTTTTTATCTTCCAAAAGCAAAACGCTGTAGAAGGTAATTTCGCTGCCTGTGCCCGCGGTTGTCGGGATTGTTACAGTAGGGATGGGGTGATTGGGATATGGAAGCGCATACAGCTGCATGACGTCCATATCGGGATTTGCCACCAGCACAGAAGCGGCTTTCCCTGCATCCATAGCGCTGCCGCCGCCGACGGCAACGATAAAGTCGGGGTGGTGTGCGCGTGCAAATGTGCCAAGGGCGTGCATGGAGGACGTCGTGGGATTGGGAATGCAGTCTTCGTAGACGTCATAGCTGATCCCTGCCTGTGTAAAAGCAGCATCCAGGTCGTCAAGTGCGCCGCATAGCCGTGCAGCTTCGGTTGAAACGATCAGCGCGTGTTTGCCAAGCGTGGCGAAGTATGCGGCATGCTCCTGGACAACGCCTTCGCCTGCGGCGATGGCAGTTGGCATGAAGAAACTGGCTTTCATCGAAACATCGCTCCTTTATTTTGATACGCAGCCGAAAAAATGGACTGGCTGTTATTCGGTGATTTCACGCCGTGCGGCAATGGCGCGGGCAAGCGTGACGTCGTCGGTATATTCCAGATCGCCTCCGACGGGGACGCCGTGTGCAATGCGCGTTACGCGCACGCGGAAACTGCGTGCAAGCCGCGCGATATATAGCGCGGTGGCCTCTCCTTCAATATCCGGATTGGTAGCCAGCAGCAGTTCCCGTACGGAGCCCCGCTGCAAACGGGCAAGAAGCGGCGCAATGGCGATATCATCAGGCCCGCGGCCATCCACCGGAGAGATGGTGCCGCCAAGCACATGGTATTTCCCCCGATATTCATGAAGACGTTCAATGGCAAGCAGATCACGCACGTCGCGTACGACGCAGATCAGACCGTCATCGCGGCGCGGATCGGAACAGATGGAACATACCGGGTGGGCAGTGTCTGTTAAATTGCCGCAGATACTGCAAAAAGTTACGTTTTTCTTTGCCTGGTAGATGCTTGTGGCCAGCGCACGTACATCCTGCAGGTCCTGCGAGACAATGTACAGTGCCAGACGCTGTGCTGTCTTGGCGCCGATGCCGGGCAGATGCGACAGCTGTGCGATCAGTTGTTCAATGGGTTCGATCAAAGCGCGCCTCCCTGAAAGGACGTCGATATGCCGGGCTGGGCATCGAATCAGAACAATCCGCCGGGCAGATTCATTCCGCCGGTAATTTGCTTCATCTGCTTTTCCATGGTCTCATTGGCTTTGGCAAACGCGGCGTTAACAGCGGCGACAACCAAGTCCTGCAGCATTTCCACATCGTCGGGATCTACTGCCTCCGGTTTGATTTCCAGCGCCAGAAGTTCATGACTGCCGTTGACACGTGCGGTAACCGCGCCGCCGCCGGCAGTGGCCTCAAATTCGCTTTGCTGCATCTGCTGCTGCATTTTCTGCATGTCTTCCTGCATTTTCTGCGCTTGTTTGATGGCCTGCTGCATGTTCATGCCGCCCATGCCACCCATGCCGCCGCGTCCGTAAAAATTCTTTGCCATAGTTTTCTACTCCTTTTGTGATTGCTGCGCAAAAAAGCGCTTCGCTTGATTTGTGATGTTTTTTCGCCGGGAAGTCAGCGCAGTGTCAGTTTATCTCCGAAAAGCGCCTGTGCACGGTTTTGTGCCTGTTTGGGATCAAAGCCGTCGCCGGCATCGATGACAATCTGTATTTGCATCGGCTGCGGATAGACCTGCGCTGCAATCTGCTGCAAAAACGCAAGGTTAGCTTCTTTTTTGGTTACGCCGGCATAGATATCGTCGCCTTTTTCATAGCGCAGTGTAATGACATTGCCCTCTACGCGGCAGTCGGCTTTGCCAAGCGCGGGATACAAACTGATGCGTTCGCGTTTCACCCGTTCCAGAACGGCTTTAAAACTTGGCTCCCCGTCGGCAGCAGCACGTTTTTTGGGTGATTGGGATGGTGCTTTCGCCGCAGGCGTGGGAAAGTTTTCTGCTGCGAGCGCCTGCGTGGGGGAGATTACGTCTTGCGGCGCAGCTGCCGAAGGTGCGCCGCCGGCCTGCAACTTGCGTTCCAGTGTATCGATTCGGTGCTGCAGTGACGCCACTGCGTCATCCCCGGATTCCGGTCCCAGCGCAATTTGCGCCAAAGCGGTTTCAAGACAGACGCGCGGAGAAAGTGCATAGCGCATGGTACCGTCCAGCGCAGTCAGGATAGATAACGCGTGCGTCAAAACGCTGCGCGATGCATGCCGGCCCAATTGACATAACTGCGTGATCGCGGCATCGTCAAGGCGCAGGAACGCGCCGGGATGTTCAACGCTGACTGCGATCAACATGTCCCGCAGATAGCGGGCAAGATCACGCGCAAGCATCGCCGCATCAGCACCGTCTGATAATGCCTGATCCAGCGTTTCCAGTGCCCCGCCCAGTTCTCCGTCCAGCAAAAGACCGCTTATGCGCGCAAGAAACGTCTGGTTTGCGCCGCCGGTAATACGGGCAACATCATCTGCCTCCACACGGCCCTGGACGGTGTTGATCACCTGATCTGCAAGCGATAACGCATCGCGCAAGCCGCCTTCGCTCAGACGTGCAATCAATTCAATGGCTTCCGGCGCTACATCAGCGCCCGCGTCGGCCAATACATCCCGCAGGCGGGCGGCGATACAGGCAGTATCAATGCGCCGGAAATCGAAGCGCTGACAGCGGCTGACGATCGTGGCGGGCAGACGGTGCGGTTCCGTCGTGGCAAGGATAAACATGGCGAACCCCGGCGGCTCCTCCAGCGTCTTTAAAAGCGCATTAAACGCTGCGGGGGAAAGCATGTGTACTTCATCGAGAATATAAACACGGCGCGTACCAACTGTAGGCGGATACATGACCTTATCAAGAAGGTCGCGCATTTGCTCCACACGGCTGTTGGAGGCTGCGTCGAATTCAAAGATGTCCGCGGCCGTAGCGCCGCTCAGCGCCAGACATGCCGGACATGTTCCGCATGGTTCGCCCTGCTGCGGATGTTCGCAGTTGACGGCGCGCGCCAAAATTTTTGCGGCACTTGTCTTGCCGGTACCGCGGGGACCACAGAACAGATAGGCGTGTGATGTGCGGCCGGATGCTACGGCGTTTTTCAGCGTCTGTGTCACAACATCCTGCCCGACCAGCTCTTCAAAGCGCTGTGGCCGGTATTTTCGATACAACGCCAGATACTGCAAGCACACCCCTCCCGTCAAACATGATGATCAACATTTATTATAGCAAAAAAAGCTGGACAAAGACAACGCTGTGGATAAACAGTTGCTTTAAAAGATGAAAAAATGCTTTTTGCGGTATGGGTATACGAGATTGCACCCTGCAATCCGTTTTTTTCATATCAATATAGCGGCAACGCTTTGCATCATGCGGCGTTTTGCGATAGAATAATGCGGATCATGTATCACTTTCGCCCCGGGGAGGATGTTGACGTGAAAAGAATCGTTTTGACAGGCGGTGGAACTGCCGGACATATCACGCCGAATATCGCGCTGATTCCCCTTTTGCAGCAGCGCGGTTATGAGGTCATTTACATAGGCGCAAAGGATTCTATGGAGGAAAAACTGATTCGTCCAATGGGAATTGCGTTTTATACTGTCAGTGTCGGAAAGCTGCGGCGCTATTTTGATCCAAAGAACTTTTCGGATCCTTTTCGCGTGATCAAAGGCGTCTTTGAGGCGCGGCGTTTGATGCGGAAGCTGCGTCCGGATGTTGTTTTTGCAAAAGGCGGTTTTGTTTCCGTTCCGGTTGTGGCCGGCGCGTCGATGACGGGTGTGCCTGCGGTGCTGCATGAGTCTGATCGTTCGCCGGGTCTGGCCAATAAACTTTGCATTCCTATGTGCCGGCGTATCTGTACGGCATTTTCAAGCACTGCGGATTTGCTGGGTGATAAGGCTGTATGTACGGGATTGCCTGTGCGAAGCGCGCTGCTGCATGGAGATCGGGCGGCCGGTCTTTCTCTGTGCGGATTTGACGGCAAAAAGCCGGTTCTGCTGGTAATGGGGGGATCGCAGGGTGCACAGGCGATCAATGATGCGCTTCGCGCACAGCTGGATGCGCTGCTTGCGCATTTTTGTATCATCCACTTGTGCGGAAAGGGACATGTGGATGCCGCGCTGCAGGGGCGTGCGGGATATTTTCAGATGGAATATGCCGACAGCCAGCTTCCGGATTTGTTTGCGGCGACCGATCTTGTGCTGTCCCGTGCGGGGGCGACCGCGCTGTTTGAATTTGCAGCGCTGGAACTGCCCGTTCTGGCGGTTCCCCTTCCGCTTGGCGCATCGCGCGGAGACCAGATTGAGAATGCGAAGGATTTTGCTTCCAGAGGCTGGCTGCATGTGCTGCCGCAGGAGGATATGACGCCCGAGACGCTGCGTGCGGCATTGCAGAAGCTGTGGCAGCAGCGTGATGCATGCCGCGCCGCGCTGTCCCAAGCGAACATGGCCGGGGCGGCGGAACGCGTTGTGGCGGAAATTGAACATGCTGCGATGCGCAATAAGGGGAAGAAATGAAACATCGTCATACATGGCGCATTGCAGCTGTGTTGATCGTTTCCATTGTTGCAGCAGCTGCGCTGGGCGTGCTTGCGGTACAGCAATATGATGCGGGTACGCAGGTACATGCTGCTGTAACACTCAGCGGGCAAAGTATTTCCGTTGTGCAGGGCGGCTTTGTACGTCGTTTGACGCTGGCAAATGCGATGTCCCCAATGCAGGATGCGTCGATATTGGCAAAGGACGCGCCGGTCTGGGAAACATTTTGCGGCGCCTCTGCGCGCGTGTATTGTGACGGAGCACCGGCACAGACGCTGCAGGCGGAAGCAATCAGTGCCGATGGTCAGGTGCAGACCTTGCAAACGGGCGGCAATGCTTTGATTTTGCCGGAGACAGAGGGAACATATACTGTGGATGTGCGTGCGCATTTTGAAGGCGGATATGTTCAGCTGGCATTCCGGGTTCGTATTTACGATGCGCCGGCGCCATAATACAGGAATTGAAAAAACGGATTGCTGAATGAAAAAAAGAAGCTTTGCAAAAAAAGCAGAGCTTCTTTTTTGTTGCTGGATCTTTGACGATTATGCGTGCAGCAGGTCTTCCATCCCGTGGTTTGCCAGACGTACGACGAATGCAGCAATTTCATGCGCGCTGGTTCCGTGCGGCTCAAGAAGCCAGCGCTGTATGACGCCGATACATCCGCTTGCAAGAAATGTCAGCGCATATTCGGCAGTGATGCGGTCCAGGTGCTGGTCGGCAGCCCAAAGCTGCAGAATACGTCCGCTGACAAATTGCATGACATTGGCCTGAAAGTCTATGTCGCCGTTCGGCCCCAAGAGCACCAGACATAGCTGCGCATTTTGCTGAATGTATTCAAAAATCTTTTCAACCATGGATAAAAGGCCTGCGTCGCCTGTATCCGGCGTAAATGTATCCAAATAAGCGTTGATGTCGTTTAAAAAAGCTTCTTCAATCTGTTTTAATTGGTCAAACTGATCGCGATAGTGCGCGTAATATGTGGCGCGATTAATGTCCGCATAGGCACAGATTTCCTTGATTGTAATCCGGGAGATCGGTTTTTGCGACAGAAAGTGGATAAAAGAGTCGCGCAATACCATCTTTGTATATTTGACACGACGATCGATAGCCATGCAATTGTCCTCCTTAATATAAAAATAAGCCGTTGAAATTTGTTTTTTTGTCGGTTCTCAAACATTTCCCTTTGTTATGTATTTTATGTAACGTTGCTTGTTAATCTGATGGGTGTAAAAAATACACGATGAAATTATATTATAAGTGTGAGGGGAAAACAACAAAATGTATGAAAAAAGGAGGCGCTTTTTCAATGGAAAAACAGTATCTGGTAACCGGCGCCGCCGGTTTTCTGGGCAGCAATATTGTACGGACGCTGCGTGCACGCGGGGAGAATGTGCGTGCGTTGATTCTCCCGGGAGATCCAAACAGGGTGCATCTGCCGGAAGATGTACAGTGCTTTCAGGGAGATACAACGGATATAAAGTCTTTGGACGCTTTTTTTGACGTTCCGCGCAGCTGCCGCAGCATTGTAATCCATGCGGCGGCGATTGTATCGATTCAGGAGCATTTTGACAAGCGTGTTTATGATGTCAATGTCAACGGGACACGCAATGTTGTAAAACAGGCTCTGGAACATGGGGCTGATAAACTTGTCTATGTCAGCTCGGTGCATGCCATTGATCCGGGCAGGAAAGGACAGATGATTGAGGAACCGGACAGCTTTGATCCCGCCCTGGTTGTCGGTTGTTATGCCAAGACGAAGGCGGAAGCTACGGCGCATGTATTGCAGACGGCGCGACAGACGGGATTGGATGCAAGTGTCGTGTTTCCCAGTGGTTTGTGCGGCCCGGGAGATTTTGCAGGCGGTTATGTGACGCGTCTTTTTATTGATGCCGCGCGTGAAAAACTGCCCGCCGGTGTCAAAGGCGGATATGATTTTGCCGATGTGCGCGATGTGGCCGACGGCGTAATTGCGGCGGCGGAGCGCGGCGGCAGCGGACAAGGCTATATTCTGGCAAACCGTTATGTATCCGTGGCGGAGATTCTGCACGGCGTGCATGAGCTGACCGGTGCAAAACTGGTGCGGCATATCCTGCCGATGACGGCGGCGAAGGCGTTTACGCCGCTGATGTATGCGTATTGTATGCTGACAGGGCAGCCGGCGCTGTTTACTTCGTATTCGCTTTATACGCTGCAGAGCAACGCAAACTTTTCCACGGATAAAGCGCGGCGTGAGCTTGGATATACGACGCGCCCTTTTCACGATACGATGCGTGATGCGTTGAATTGGCTGCGCAGTACCGGAAAAATCGGGTGACTTGCTTGTAGCACACGGACATGGCGCGCGTTTATCAAAGACGTGCGCCATGTGTTTTTGCGCGTTGTTGACAGCGGCATGCACCCTTGATTACAATGGTGACAGAAAAAACACAGGGGGACATAAAACAATGCAGACAGCGGTAACGGTTCCTGTTTCAACAATTGTGTGCATGGTTTGTTCGCTTCTTGCAGGCATAGCCATTCCGGTTGTGTTGTTTTTGGTGATGCGTGCAAAGGGTGCGAAACCGGCGGCGTTTTTCGTTGGATGCGGTGTGATGTTCCTGTTTGCGTTTGTGCTGGAACAGCTGGTTCATGCGGTGTTTTTTGCACTGCCTGTGGGAAATATGGTGGTGAAAAAGACCCTTTTGTACGCAGCTTATGGTGGATTTATGGCTGCTTTGTTCGAGGAGTTTGGACGTCTGGCCGCCTTTGGCGTACTGCTGCGCAAGCACCGTGGGGATGATGTCAATGCTCTGATGTACGGCGCGGGACACGGCGGCTTCGAAGCTTTGTATCTGCTGGGACTTGGGATGCTGAACAACCTGATTGTGGCCATAATGCTCAATGCGGGTATGCAGCAGGTGCTCACCGGTGGTCTGTCCGGGGACGCGCTTGCAAACGTACAGAATGTATTTTTGCAGCTTGCGCAGACACCGGCGCCGACTTTTTTGGTGGGAATTGTTGAACGCCTTGGCGCTGTAACGGTGCAGATATGTCTGTCGGTGCTGGTGTGGTTTGCCGTGAAGCGCGGCGCAAAGGGGATTGGGTTGTTTGTGCTTGCATTTTTCCTGCATATGGCGCTTGATTTTGCCGTGGTTGTGCTGTCCGCTTATAGTGTACCTATCCTGCTGATTGAATTGTTCGTTTGGATCTTCGCGGCAGCATGCGTACTGATTGCCCGCAGCGTATGGCGGCATTGCCATCAGACGGATTGTGATGCGGCAAATACCTGATACTATGCGCAGATCCATATTGATAATAAATGAAGCCGAAGACGGTCTATCATGACGCTTCGGCTTTTTATTATGGCTATTATGTTGTGTTTTCTCAAAAAACTTCTACGCCAACTTGAAGACGTTGTTTGCGTGTTGTCTTTTCCGGCCCCAGATAACGAAATCGGCCGAATCCACGGACGGAAACGATTGCGCCCTCCGGCACGGTATGGGAAGCATCGTTGATGACGCGCGAATCAACAAACAGCTTTTTTTGTGCTGCCAGGGCCGAACATTGTGTCCGCGACAGGGGAAACACGGCTGCAACGAGCGCATCCAGGCGGGCAGAGGCAATATTGACGCATTTGTACTGCGGCTTGGGCAAAAATGCATCGGGGACATTGTCTGCGCGTATGCATTGCACGCTTGTGCGGTTGACTTGTGTCAAATGGTCGATAAGGTAAGCTGCCATGACCTGCGTACAAAATACATATGCAGCGCTGTCATGAACGAAGATATCGCCGATTGTTTCCCGCTTGATGCCCAGTCCCAGTATCGCGCCAAGGAAATCGCGGTGGGAAAGCGCTTGTGCAAATTTGAAATTGCGCGGCGCAATGTACAGACACGCAATCGGAAA
The DNA here is from genome assembly GCA_019420085.1 of Christensenella sp. GTDB lineage: Bacteria > Bacillota > Clostridia > Christensenellales > Maliibacteriaceae > RGIG9107. The sequence continues at coordinate 597 of JAHZHV010000073.1, read as the reverse complement.
AGCTGCTGTCGAGCGGTCAGCGCCAAATGCCGCCATACGCCGCTCACACAGTTCGCTGCCGCCGTATAGTGTAAATTCGCAACTTAATTGATTCCGGCATCGATACAGGATATCAATTTGTGACAAAGACAGGAAAGCGGAGTACAGCGTGCGATTTTGTCTGTCGGCGCGCCGGGCAAGTTCCGTAAATCGCGCCTGTAATATGGTCTCTTCATTTTGCATGGCATGCGTTCCTCCCTGCGGTGCTGTCTACGCGCATTATACGCGCGCAAAAGCGCAATTGGCAATCGGAAGTATGGGGGCGTTTTTACAAATACGTTTGTTTTTTAACAAATTCCTAAAATAATGAGGGTAATATGCCGAACGTTTTTACAAAATGACGAAAAAAGATGAGTTGCTTTACATGTATGATATTGATATACTAAGTCTCGCCCCGGAACGAGGGGCCGCGATGAGGCTGCTGAACCGAAAAACTTGAATAACTTCAAAAAAAGGGGTTGACAAGCAAAAAGGTTTGTAGTAACATAGTGACTGTTGCCCCGCTGAAACGGGGCGGCGAGTGATCCTTGAAAACTGTACAGTGGAAGAGACGAACGA
>JAHZHV010000072.1:1280-2487 GCA_019420085.1 Christensenella sp. | reverse complement strand
ACTGAATGAGGCATTGTCGGATAAGTGGAGCGGCTTGCGCGGCGTGTCTGTGGTATCTGTTGGTGTGGCCAGCGTTACAGCAAGCCAGGAAGACGAGGATATGATCAAAGGCCTGCAGCGTGAGGCCGTGTATCGAAATGCACAGATGGCCGGTGCTGCGATCGCAAGTGCCCAGGCTGATGCCATGCGTGCGGCCGCTTCTAATACGAACGCGGGTCCTGTCATGGCTTTTGCAGGTATGAATATGGCACAAAATGCCGGCGGTGCAAATGCGGCGCAGCTGCTGTCCATGCAGCAGACGCCGCAGACACAGAATGCACCGGCAGATCAGGGTTGGAAATGTCCTGCGTGTGGAATGCAAAATACCGGAAACTTTTGTGTGGAATGCGGGCAGAAGCGTCCTGTGCAGAATGCGAACGTGTGGATATGTTCTTCCTGCGGGACTGCGAACAAGGGCCGTTTCTGTATGGAATGCGGTGCCAAAAAGCCGGCGGATGCGCCGCTTTATCGGTGTGACAAGTGTGGTTGGGAGCCGGATGATCCCAAACATCCGCCGCGCTTTTGTCCGGAGTGCGGCGATCCGTTTGACGATAAAGATATGCAGGAAAGCTGAAAAACGAAGGGTAAAAGTATGCGCGGCTGATCATTTCAGCCGCGCGCTTTTATGATGTGGTAAAATACGTTTGTGCATGGTAAATGCATGCATCCTGCAGGAAAATGGGAGGATTTTATTTGTTGAGCAGGCAATATACAGGCCGCGTCGTTTTGGTCAGCGGCGGCAGCAGCGGGATCGGTGCCTGTACGGCGCAGGCTTTTGCTGCGCGTGGAGATTGTGTCTATGAAATCAGCCGCCACAATGCGCATATACCGGGTGTGCGGCACCTGACGGCAGATGTGACGCAGGAACGGCAGGTTCAGCAAGCCGTTGCGTCCATTGTTGACGAGCAAGGCGGTGTAGATGTGTTGGTCTGCTGCGCCGGATGCGGTATTTCCGGTGCATTGGAATTTACACCCTGCAGACAGGCACAGCGTTTGATGCAGGTTAATGTTTTTGGAATGGATGCATGCGTGCGTGCGGTGATTCCTCACATGCGTGCCCGTGGGAATGGGCGCATTGTGCTTGTCAGTTCTGTGGCGGCGGTTACGCCCATTGCGTTTCAGGGGTGGTACAGTGTAAGCAAAGCAGCCATTAATGCGTATACACTGG
>JAHZHV010000072.1:0-1270 GCA_019420085.1 Christensenella sp. | reverse complement strand
ATGCAGAAGTGCGTCCCTTCGGTGTGCGGGTCTGTGCAGTGATGCCCGGGGACGTACGTACGGGGTTTACGCAGGCAAGGGAAAAACTGCATATGGGTGATGATATCTATGCAGGGCGTATTACGCGCTCAGTTTGCAGGATGGAGCGCGATGAGCAAAACGGTATGGTACCGCAGCGCATTGCGCGTGCAATCGTGCGGTTGTCCTGCGTACGCCGGCCGCGGCGCCTGTCAAGCGTTGGTGTGCAGTACCGCTTCTTTTGTCTATGTGCCAAACTTCTTCCCACGGATGCAGCTGCAGCGATTGTGGCCCATCTGTACGCAAGGTAAGCGATTTTTTCCATGTAAGAAACGCGCTGCCATGCAGCAGGCATGACAGCGCGTTTTTTTGATAGGCTGACAACATTTAGTCGTTTCTGCGATTGCCGAACAGAAGGAACAGACGCAAAAGCTGCAGCAGGCTTGCAAGCGCAGCGGCGACATAAGTCATGGCCGCGGCGCGCAGCACGCGCCTGGCACCGGGAAGTTCATCGTAGGCAAGGTACCCTCCCGATTCCAGACTTGCAAGTGCGCGGCGCGAGGCATTAAATTCCACCGGCAGCGTAATAAGCTGGAAGATTACCACGCAAAGGTAGAGAATAATGGCAACGTTTAAAAGCGTCTGACTGCCGGCGAAAAGGCCGATCAGCAGAATGGGAAATACGGCATTTGAGCCAAAGGAAACCACAGGCGCGATGGCGTTTCGCACAAGAAGCGGCGTATAGGCACTATGATGCTGACAGGCGTGTCCTACCTCATGTGCGGCTACGCCCAGCGCTGCCAAAGAGGAGGAATGATAAACACTGTCGCTTAAGCGAAGTACGCGGCTTCGGGGATCATAGTGATCGGTCAGCGTTCCGGCAATGTGTTCTATGGACACATCGTAAATGCCGTTTGATTCCAGAATACGACGTGCTGCATCTGCGGCGGTCAGACCGCTGCGGCTGGCGACACGGGCGTATTTGGCATAGGCGTTTTTGACAGCGCCTTGCGCGATGAGACCCAGAATCAGACCGGGAATAAGGATCAGGACGGTCCAGTCCCAGTAAAGATAAGGTGAATACATGTAAGGCAAGAAATGCCACCTCCTGGCTGTGAATACGCATGCGCGGTTATGGATATGCACATGCTATATGGGTACAGTTTGGCATTTTGCACGTGCAAAGTCAATGCAAAACGCGTGCAAATGTCGTTTGTGGTGCTTGTTATATCTTACCCGATGGTGTAGGATA
>JAHZHV010000071.1 GCA_019420085.1 Christensenella sp. | reverse complement strand
CGTGGAGCATCCGGCAGTGCTTCGCACCTGTGAATACCTGCAAAGCGCGGGCTTTTCCCTGCGCGTCGTGCCCGTGGATGAGACGGGACGCGTGCGCGTGCAGGACGTCGCCGACGCCGTGCAGGAGGATACCGGCATCGTATCGGTCATGCACGTCAACAACGAAACGGGCGCCGTCAACGACATTGCGGCCATTGCCGCGGCAGTCAAGGAAAAGAACCCGCATACATACGTCCACGTCGACGGTGTGCAGGCATATCTTCGCGTGCCTATCGACCTGCACAAAACGGGCGTGGATCTCTACAGCGCAAGCGCGCATAAAATCCACGGGCCAAAGGGCGTGGGCTTTTTGTTCGTACGCCGCGGCGTGCGTCTTGACGGCGTGCAGCTGGGCGGCGGGCAGGAGATGGGGCTTCGCTCCGGCACGCAGAACGTAGCCGGCATCGTCGCGCTGCAGGCTGCGGTGGAGGCATGGCAGCCGGAAGATAACGCGCGCATGGCGCGGATGCGCACGCGGTTATACGAGCAGCTGGCCGCGCGCGTACCCGACATGCGCAAAAACGGCGCGCCGGATGATTGCAGCGCGCCGCATATTCTCAACGTCGGCTTTGCCGGCGTACGCGCCGAAACGCTCCTTCATGCGCTGGAACAGCGGGATATCCTCGTCTCGACGGGGTCGGCCTGCTCCTCACGGCATCGCCGCGTCAGTCCCGTGCTGGAAGCCATGGGTGTGCCGGAACCGTATCTTGGCGGCTCGATTCGCATCAGCCTTGGCGCGTTGAACTGTGAAACGGAAGTAGAACCGACTGTCGAGGCCATCGCACAGGCCGTAGAGACGCTGCGCCGCTTTCGCGCGCGCTGAACGCGCCATAAGTCAACTTGGAAAGGAACCCGATCATGCTTGAAAAACTGATTTTAATTCGCTTCGGCGAAATTCATCTGAAGGGGCAGAACCGCCCGTATTTTGAAAACATGCTGCAAAAGCGCATCCGGCAGGCCGTGTCGTTTTACCCGGATGCGACGGTCAGCCGCAACGACGGGCGCTATTATGTGCGCGGTGCCGGACACGACAAGCAGGTGATGGAAAAAATCTGCCGCGTCTTCGGCGTGCACTCCGTGTGCCCCGCCTACGCCATTGAAAAGGACGACTTTGACAAAATCTGCGAACTGGCCTGCGAAATCATGCGCGATGTGCGCGGCTCCTTCAAGGTGCATGCGCGCCGCTCGGACAAGCACTTTTCGCCCGCCTCGCCGCAGATTGCCGCGCGCGTGGGCGAAGCCGTGTTGAACGCAAACACCGCGCTGCACGTGGATGTGCGCAATCCCGAAACCGTGCTGGAAGTTGAGATCCGTGACCGCGCCTATCTGTATCACGAGGTACGCATGGCGCGCGGCGGCATGCCGGTGGGCTCCAACGGCAAGGCGTACGTGCTGCTCTCCGGCGGCATCGACTCGCCCGTGGCGGCGTACATGACCGCCAAGCGCGGCGTACATATCGACGCGGTGCATTTCGACTCGCCGCCCTATACCAGCGCACGCAGCCGTGAAAAAGTGGTGACGCTTGCGCGGATTTTAACGGACTACTGCGGCGCGATCCGCCTGCATATCGTGCCGTTTACGCAGATTCAGCAGGAAATCTATGAAAAATGCCCCGATCGGGAGCTGACCATCCTCATGCGCCGCAGCATGATGCGCATTGCGCAGGAAATCGCCGTGCGCGGCCGCGGCAGCGCGCTTGTCACGGGCGAGAGCATCGGACAGGTGGCAAGCCAGACGATCGAATCCCTGGCGGCAACCAACGACGTATGCACCATGCCGGTCATCCGCCCGCTGATCTGTTTTGACAAGTCCGAAATCATGGACCTTGCACGCGACATCGGCACGTATGAAACATCCATATTGCCCTATGAAGACTGCTGCACCGTCTTTGTCCCGCGGCATCCGGCGACGCATCCGGACGTTTCGGCCGTGCGCGAGTCGGAAAAGAACGTCGACTTTGCCGCGCTGGAGGCGCAGGCAATCGCGCAGGCGGAGGTGCTCGACCTGTATCCGGGTCAGGATGATTAAACGCATCGCGTTTTTTACTTGGACACATCGGAGGTCGGCTGCATGAATCTTACTCAAATTCTGGAATCCTTCAAAAACGATCCCGCCGTCATGGAAAACGTCACCTGCTGGCGGCAGATTCCCGCGCGGCCTGCCGTCTATGCGCCGTGGCCCGAGGCGCTTGATATGCGGCTTTTGCAGATGCTCAAAAGGCGCGGCATCGAATCGCTCTACAGTCATCAGGCCGAGGCCATTTCGCATATTCTGAAGGGTCGGGATACGGTCATCGTCACGCCAACGGCGTCGGGCAAATCGCTGTGCTATCACCTGCCGGTTCTAAACCGCATGCTGCAAAAGCCCAACGCGCGGGCGCTGTACCTGTTCCCCACCAAGGCGCTTTCCGCCGATCAGGTCGGCGAGCTTTACGCCATGACGGAGGACCTGGGCGCGGACATCAAAGCCTTTACCTACGACGGGGACACCGCCGTCTCGGCGCGGCGCGCGGTGCGCACGGCGGGCAATATCGTCGTGACCAATCCCGACATGCTGCATGCGGGTATCCTGCCCAATCACGTCAAATGGGTGCAGCTGTTTGAGAATCTGGAGTACGTCGTCATCGACGAAATCCACTCCTACCGCGGCGTATTCGGCAGCCACCTTGCAAACGTCGTGCGCCGCCTGCGGCGCATCTGCCAGTTCTACGGCAGCGACCCGGTCTTTATCTGCTGCTCGGCCACGATTGCCAATCCGCAGCAGCACGCGCAGGCGATCACCGGGCGCGTCATGCGCATGGTCGGCCATTCCGGCGCGCCGGTCGGGCGGCGCGACATGGTCTTTTACAATCCGCCCGTGGTCAACCGCCGCCTCGGCATCCGAAAAAGCGCCGTGTTTCAGGCGCGCATGTTTGCATCGGTGCTGATTGCAAACCACGTGCAGACGATCGTTTTTACAAGAAGCCGTCTGACGGTCGAGGTGCTTTTGACGTACCTAAAGGCCATCGTGCGCGATCCGCTCGGCGGCTCGCAGCGCGTGCGCGGGTATCGCGGCGGCTACCTGCCGCTGGAGCGCCGCGAGATTGAAAAAGGCCTTAAAAACGGGACGGTGACGGGCGTGGTATCGACCAACGCGCTGGAACTGGGCGTGGACATCGGCTCGCTGGAGGCGTGCATCCTCTGCGGCTATCCCGGCACCATCGCCAGCACCTGGCAGCAGGCCGGACGCGCCGGACGGCGCAACAGCTCCAGCTTCATGATGCTCATTGCCAACTCCTCGCCGATGGATCAGTTTATCATCACGCATCCGGAGTACTTCTTTGAGCAGTCCGCGGAAATGGCGCTGATTAACCCGGACAACCTTTATATCTTCATGAGCCACTTAAAGTGCGCCGCCTTCGAGCTGCCCTTTGAGGACGGGGAGGTCTTCGGCGACGTGGCCACGACGCAGGAAGCGCTTTCCTACCTGCAGGAGGAGGGCGTCCTGCACCACGCGGGCAGCCGCTGGCACTGGGCAAGCGAGACGTTCCCCGCCTCGGACATCAGCCTGCGCAGCGCGTCAAACGAAAACGTCGTCATCATCGACGTGACGAACGCGGACAACCGCGTCATCGGGCAGATGGACCGCTTTACCGCGCCGATGCTGCTGCACGACGAGGCGATCTACATCCACGACGGCGTGCAGTATCAGGTGGAAAAGCTCGACCTGCCCATGCACAAGGCGTTCATCCGCCGCAGCAACGTGGAGTACTACACCGACGCCGACATGCAGGTCGACGTCAAGGTTCTGGACGTCTTTGACCAGCGTGAAAGCGAATCGGGCGACGGGCGGCTGGACATGCACGGCGAGGTGCTGGTCAACAGCCTTGTCAGCGTCTTTAAGAAGATCAAATTCGACACGCATGAAAACGTGGGCTGGGGGCAGGTGCATCTGCCGGAAATCACGATGCACACCCAGGCGGTCTGGTACACCTGGCCAAACGGCCTGCCCGGCATGAATCAGGGCGACACTGCGGCGGCGCTTTCGGGCGTGTCGAACCTGCTTGCAAACGTCGCGCCGATCTTTTTGATGTGCGACCCGCGCGACATCGCAGTCTTCTACCAGGTGCGCCAGCCCTTCACCGATGCGCCGGCGCTGTTTGTCTACGACGCAATCCCCGGCTCCGTCGGTCTTTCGGAAAAGCTGTATCAGATGCGCCAGGAGATCTTTTCCCAGGCGCTTGCGATGCTGGAAAACTGCGCCTGCGAAAACGGCTGTCCCTCCTGCGTCGGGCCGGACGCGGGAAAAAATGCCAAGGCGCTTGCAGGGCAGCTTCTGCTTTGCATGCTGGGCGCAGCGCAGCAGGATACCTAAAGGGAAAACAGGAGGCGGATACAATTTGAGCGCTTTGCGGGACAAACTGCGCGCCATGGCGTCGCTGTCAGAGGATTGGAACGCCGCGCCCGACGCGCCGCAGGCACAAATGCCGCGGGCACAAACACAGCAGGCGCAGGAGCGCGCGGCTTTCACGGACGAAAGCACCGATTACGCGCTGACGGACGGCCTGCCGGGACATCGTCTGGAGGCGTTTTTGCAGGTCGACCCGACGCGCTTTTTCGGGCTGAACGACCTGCCCACGGGCGGCTTTGACCCGCGGCGCGTCCTGTTTTTGGACACGGAAACCACGGGCCTTTTCGGCGCGGCGGTGCAGGCGTTTTTGATCGGCCTTGGCTATTTTACGCCGTCCGGCTTTCGCGTGCGGCAGCTTCTGCTGCGCAAACCGGACGCAGAAGGCCAAATGCTGGAAGCGCTGTGCGGCATCGCGCGGGATTTCGACGTGCTGGTCACCTTCAACGGCAAGTCCTTCGACGTGCCGCTTTTGCAGACGCGCCTTACCCTGTGCCGCATCCGCGCGCCGCTTTGCACGGCGCATATCGATCTGATCCATCCGGCGCGGCGCATCTACCGCCTGCGCATTGAAAGCTGCAGCCTCGGCAACATCGAGTCGCGCGTATTCTCTGCGCCGCGTCAGGGCGACATCGACGGCGCGGAAATCCCGGGACGCTACTACCGCTATCTAAGAAGCGGCGACGAATCGCTGCTTGCCGACATCGCGTCGCACAACCGGCAGGACATCGTGACGATGCCGCTGCTTGCCGTTGCGATGTGCCGCGCGCTTGACGCGCCGCAAAACGCCGGCGAGGCGGCGGACCGCTTCAGCATCGGACGCTATTACCTGCGCCAGCGCGACGCACAAAGCGCGCAGGCGTATTTTTCCTCCGTCACCGAAGGAGTCTGGTCATTGCCTGCCATGTGGCAGCGCTCGCTGCTTTTGAAAAAGACGGACATCGCGCAGGCGGCGCAGGTCTGGGAAAAGATCGTCTCGCGCACGCCGGATTACTGTCCGGCGCTGATTGAACTTAGCAAATACCACGAGCACACAACCGGCGATCTTGCGCTTGCCTACGCCTATTGCCTGCGCGCGCTTGACACCGGCATTGGAAAGGCAAAATACGCGCAGGATCTTGCGCGTCGGCGCGACAGGCTTGAAAAAAAGCGCGCGCGCATCGGTGCAGACGCGCACCATGGGAGGGATTAAATGGCGGTACTGACCACGGACGCATCGCTGCCGAAAAAGAAAAAACGCACCTATGCGCGCATCGTCGCACTGACATACCTTGCGCTGATCTTCGGCGGCGCGCTTTTGCTGATGCTGCCTGTCTGTTCACGCGAAGGCGTCGTCACGCCCTTTTTGGACTGCCTGTTTACCGCCACAAGCGCCACATGCGTCACCGGCCTTGTCGTCGTGGATACCGTCACGCACTGGAGCGTGTGGGGACAGATCGTCATTTTGCTGCTGATACAAACAGGCGGCATGGGCTTTATGGCCGTCGTAGCGCTGTTTTTCCTTGCCATGGGACGCAGGATGGGCCTGATTCAGCGCCGGCTTTTGTGGCAAAGCGCCGGCGGCGACGATGCGAGCGTGCGCCTTGTCGCCCGCAATGTCATCGTCTGCACGGCGGTATGTGAAAGCGCCGGCGCGCTTTTGTTAAGCCTGCGCTTTATTCCGATGTTCGGCTTTGCAAAGGGCGCGTTCTACAGCGTCTTTCACGCCGTATCCGCGTTCTGCAACGCGGGCTTCGACCTTCTCGGCGCGCAAACGCCGTTTTGCTCGCTGATCCCCTTTGCCGGCGACGTGCTTGTCAACGGCACGATCATGCTGCTGATCGTTCTGGGCGGTCTGGGCTTTTTCGTGCTTGTCGATCTTTTGAAAAGCCGCTTTTGCTGGAAGCGCCTGAGCCTGCACAGCAAGCTTTGCCTGAGCGTCTCGGGCATCCTGATTCTTTCGGGCGCGCTGCTTTTATATGTGCTTGAATACGACGCCTCCTTTGACGGCCTTTCGCAGGGCGAGCGCCTTTTAGCCGCGCTGTTTCAGTCCGTCACGACGCGCACGGCGGGCTTTGCCACGGTCGACTTAAGCCGCGCAAGCGAGTCCGGCGCGGGACTGATGAGCCTGTTAATGGCCATCGGCGGCAGCCCCGCCTCCACTGCGGGCGGCGTAAAGACCACGACATTTGCCATATTCCTTTTAGGCATCCTGGCCGAGGCGCGAAGGAAACCGTCTGTTACGCTGTTTCGCCGCCGGCTTGACGCACAGACCGTCACGCGCGCCTGGACAATCTGCGGCATCTACTTTGTATGCGTCACCGTCTGCACGCTGGCCATCTGCGCCGTGGAGCCGTACTCGATGACGCAGGTGCTCTTTGAGGTCTGCTCCGCCATCGGCACGGTAGGGCTTACCATGGGCATCACGCCGCAGCTTACGGCATTTTCCCACATTCTTTTAATCATCCTGATGTTTGCCGGAAAACTGGGCGCCATGACGCTGGCGCTGGCGCTGGCCGAGCGGGTCGATCCCGTCGTCTCCAGCCGCCCCGCCGGCAATGTCCTGATCGGATAACCATCATTGCATCCAAAGGGAGGTTTTTCGTTCATGAAACCCGAATCGGTCTTAATTATCGGCCTTGGCCAGTACGGCTGTCACCTTGCGCTGCAGCTTGCCAAGCGCAACATCCGCGTCATGGTGCTGTCCACCGGCGAGGATGCCGTCAACCAGATCGCCCCCTACGTCTCCGACGCACAGATCGGCGACGGCACCAATCCCGCCGTGCTGCGAAGTTTGGGCGTGGCGGACTTTGACGTCTGTTTTGTAACGGTCGGCGAAAATTTTCAGTCCTCTCTTGAGACAACCGCACTGCTCAAGGAATTCGGCGCAAAATACGTCGTGTCAAAGGCCGTCAATGAGACACAGGAAAAATTCCTGCTGCGAAACGGCGCCGATGAGGTTGTCTATCCCGAACGCGACATCGCCGAAAAGACGGCCGTGCGCTTTTCCTCCAACAACATTCTGGACTTTATCCAGGTCTCGGGGGAATACTCCATCTTCCAGATTCCCGTTCCCGCCGACTGGGTTGACCGCAGCATTTCTTCTCTGGACATCCGCAGAAAACACGCCGTCAACATTCTGGCCGTGGAGGCAAAAGACGGGCATATCGACGCCATGCCGGGCGCCGATCACGTCTTTCATGCAGGCGATAAGCTGCTGATTCTTGGCAAGTCGCGCGACGTGTTCCGCCTGACCGACCGCGCCTGATCCCGTCCGCGGTGTTTTCCGCCGTGTCGCCGGAATTTCCGTCCCGGAATCTTGCGTGCGAATTTAGGCTGTGCTATAATAGCTTTGTATTGCATATTGCATACGACGCCGTAGAACGGAAGGAGTACGCATGCCGTGCGTTTGCAAAAGAGAGGGCTCCCTGGTGCTGAAAGAGCCTCAAACGTGCGCGGCGGAAGGTCGTCCGGGAGGCGCGCCGGTGAAGGATGGTCAGCCGGCGCGGGGCGGGCCCGATACAGCCCGGTTCGAGTGGACGGCAGGCAAATTGCCCACGGCCGTCAATTCAGGTGGTACCGCGAACGCCGCTTCGTCCTGAAAAAAGGAAGGAGCGGCGCTTTTTTTCGATCGAAGCAAGGAGTGTGCATCATGGCAGAAATGCAAAAGACCTACGATCCCTCCGCCGTGGAGGAACGGCTCTATACCATGTGGGAAGAAAACGGCTATTTCCATCAGGAACCCGATCCTTCCCGCAAACCCTTTACCATCGTCATGCCGCCGCCCAACATCACCGGTCAGCTGCACATGGGTCATGCGCTTGACAATATGATGCAGGATGTGCTGACCCGCTATCATCGGATGCTGGGCGACAACACGCTGTGGCTGCCGGGCACGGATCACGCGTCCATCGCCACGGAGGTCAAGCTCGTCGAGCAGCTTGCCGCCGAGGGCAAGACAAAGTCCGACATCACGCGCGAGGAATTCCTGCAGCGCGCCTGGAAATGGCGTGAAACCTACGGTGGACGCATCGTCAAGCAGCTTCGAAAGCTCGGCTCCTCCTGCGACTGGCAGCGCGAGCGCTTCACGATGGACAAGGGCTGCAACCGCGCCGTAACGGAAGTGTTTGTCCGGCTCTATGAAAAGGGGCTGATCTACCGCGGCAACCGCATCATCAACTGGTGTCCGGTCTGCCTGACCGCGCTTTCGGACGCCGAAGTGGAGTACAGTGAGCAGGCTTCGCACCTTTGGCACATCCACTACCCCGCCGCCGACGGCGGCGAAGGCATCACCGTGGCCACGACGCGTCCGGAGACGATGCTGGGCGACACGGCCGTAGCGGTCAACCCCAACGACGAGCGCTACCGTCACCTGGTCGGCAAACAGCTGATCCTGCCGCTGACGGGTCGCACGATTCCCGTCATTGCGGACGAATACGTCGAGATGGAATTTGGCTCCGGCGCCGTGAAGATCACGCCGGCGCACGACCCCAACGACTTTGAAGTCGGCCTGCGCCACAATCTGGACATGCCGCGCATCATGAACGACGACGCGACGATGAGCGACCTTTGCCCCGAAGCCTATCGCGGCCTGACGCGCGAACAGTGCCGCAAAAAGGTCGTCGAGGATTTGCAGGCGCAAGGCTATCTTGTCAAAATTGAGGATTATGCGCACAACGTCGGCGAATGCTACCGCTGCCATACGACGGTGGAGCCGATCATCTCCAAGCAGTGGTTCGTCGACATGAAGCCGCTTGCCAAGCCCGCGCTGGAAGCCGTCTACGACGGCCGCACGAAGTTTGTGCCCGAGCGCTTCAGCCGCACGTATTACAACTGGATGGAAAACATCCGCGACTGGTGCATCTCCCGCCAGCTTTGGTGGGGGCACCGCATTCCCGCCTGGTACTGCGACTGCGGGCATATCATCGTCTCACGCGAAACGCCGGCGGTCTGCCCCAAATGCGGCGGCACGCACCTGCGTCAGGACGAGGATGTGCTGGACACCTGGTTTTCCTCGGCGCTGTGGCCGTTTGAGACGCTCGGCTGGCCGGATGAGACGCCCGATCTTGCCCAGTTCTTCCCCACGGACGTGCTGGTCACCGGCTATGACATCATCTTCTTCTGGGTGGCGCGCATGATCTTCTCCTCCATGGAGCAGATGGGGCAGCCGCCCTTCCATACGGTGCTGGTACACGGCCTTGTGCGCGACAGCCAGGGACGCAAGATGTCCAAATCGCTGGGCAACGGCATCGATCCGCTGGAAGTGATCGAAAAATACGGTGCGGACGCATTGCGCTACAGCCTTGCCGTGGGCAATTCGCCGGGCAACGACCTGCGCTTTTACTGGGAGCGCGTCGAGGCCGGGCGTAACTTTGCCAATAAGATCTGGAACGCCGCACGCTTTGTCATGATGAACATCGACGGCCAGGACATCCTGCCGCTTGACAAAGTCAAGCTCGACATCTCCGACCACTGGATTTTGGGGCACCTTGACCAGGCCATTGCCGACGTGACGGCGCACCTTGACAACTACGACCTTGGCATGGCGGCGCAGCGCTGCAACGACTTTATCTGGGACGACTTCTGCGACTGGTTCGTGGAAATGGCCAAGACGCGCCTGTACGACGGCACCGAGGAAGAAAAGGCCGCCGCGCGCAGCGTGCTTTGCGCCGTCATCACCGACTCGATGAAGCTTCTGCATCCGTTTATGCCGTTCGTGACGGAGGAGATCGGCTCCTACCTGCCGGGCGTGGGCAGCATCATGCTCTCGTCCTGGCCCACCGTGCGCAGCATCTCCGATGCAAACGCCGTACGCACAATGGACGAAGCGATGGAGCTGATTCGCCGCATCCGCAACATCCGCAGTGAAATGGGCGTGGCGCCCGGCACGCGGACGCGCCTTTTTGTGCACTGCGAAAACGGCTCGCTGCAGGATGCCGAAGCCGCCATCTGCCGCCTTGCATCGGTCACGCAGATCGTATGGATGCACGCCGGCGACGAAAAGCCGGAAAAGAGCGTCTCCGTGGTGACCAACGCCGCCGAAAGCTTCATCCCCATGGGCGAACTGATCGACGTGGAAAAGGAGCTTGCGCGCCTTGAAAAGGAACTTGCAAAGACGCACAGCGAAATCGCGCGCGGGCAGGGTATGCTGGGCAACGAAAAGTTTGTCGCGCGCGCACCGCAGAACGTCGTGGACGCCGAACGTGCCAAGCTGGCCGACAACGAAGCACTTGCCGCGACGCTGCAAAGCCGCATCGACGAGATGCGCGCCATGCTGTGAGGGAAAGCGTCGTTTCCCATGATACAAACACTTTCACAGGCGCTGGAATTTATTCATTCCTGCAATAAATTCGGCGGGAAAAAGGACGACCTTTCCCGCATGCGCACTTTGATGGAGGCGCTCGGCTTGCCCGAGCGTCTCTATCCGATTGTGCATATCGCAGGCACCAACGGCAAGGGCTCCACAGCCGCCGTCTGCGCCTCGATTGCGCAGCAGGCGCATCTTCGCACGGGCCTTTTCACCTCGCCCTATCTGATCCGCTTCCACGAGCGCATACGCGTCGACGGCGTGCCGATCGACGACGATACGCTCATCGACCTGACCGCACGCGTGCACCGGGCCTGCCAAAGCGTCATGCAGCGCGGCTTTTGCCATCCGCTGGAATTTGAAGTCGTCACGGCAATCGGCCTTTTGTACTTTGCGCAGCAATGCGTCGACCTTGCCGTCGTGGAGGTCGGCATCGGCGGCCTGCTGGACTCGACAAACATCGTCACACCCTGCGTGTCGGCCATCACGCCGGTCGGCTACGATCATACGGCGCTGCTTGGCGACACCATCGCGCAGATCGCCGCGCAGAAAGCCGGCATCATCAAGCCGGGCCGCCCCGTGGTCATGGCGCAGCAGCCCTTTGCAGCGGCTGCAGCCGTGATCGAGGAGACGGCGCAGCGGCTGCAAAGCCCGTTTCTTGCCGCACAGCCCGCGCAGGGAACCGCCCGCAAGGACGGCTTTTTGTGCGCGGACGGGACGCTTTTGCACATGCCCGGCGCGCATCAGGCCGTCAATCTTGGCTGTGCGCTTGCCGTCATCGAGAACCTTCGTGCGCAGGGCTTTGCCATCGGCGCGGATGCCGTGCGGCGCGGCATTGAAACCGCACGCTGGGATGGACGCTGCCAGTGGCGCACCGATTCGCTGCTGATCGACGGCGCGCACAACCCCGCCGGCGCGCAGGCGCTTGCCCGATATGTAAAGACGTTCGTCACAGACCGACCCGTCACGCTTTTGTTCGCCGCCATGCGCGATAAGGACATCGACGCGTGCGTGTCGGTTCTTGCGCCGCTTGCGCAGCATGTCGTCACGACACATATCATGCCGCCGCGCGGGGAAAGCGCCGAATCGCTTGCCGCGCGCTTTGCCGCGCATACGCGCGCGCAGGTGCAGCCCATCCCCGACGCCGCGCAGGCGCTTGTCGCCGCGCAGGCGCACGCCGCGCAAAGCGGCGGTGTTGCCGTCGTGTGCGGTTCATTATATCTTGCCGGCTTTGTCCTTTCACAGATGGCATAACTTCATTTTTCTGCATGCGTGCGCCTAATCCGTATTTTTGCGGATTGGGCGCAGATACTTTTTTGCGATGCAAAAGACACACAAAACTGTATAAAGTGTTGTTGCATCGGCCAAACTTTGTGGCATAATAGAACTGTAAATCATTGACAAAGGAGTTCCGGCTGGATGCATTGCACAAGAACGATTACCGATACCCTGACATATGTTGGCGGAAGCGATCGCCGGCTTTCGCTTTTCGAAGGCGCCTATCCTGTGCCCTACGGCGTGCGCTACAATTCCTATCTGCTCTGCGATGAAAAGACGGTGCTGTTTGATACGGTCGACAATGCCGTGCAGGATGTCTTTTTGGAAAATGTCGCGCATGTGTTAAAAGGCCGCGCGCTGGACTATGTGATCGTACAGCACATGGAACCCGACCACAGCGCCTCCCTTGCCGCGCTTCTTGCGCGCTATCCGGATGCGCAGATTCTCTGCAGCCAGCAGGCAAAAGTCATGATCGGCCGCTTCTTCGGCGCGGACGTTGCCGCGCGCGCTGAGGCCGTCAAGGAAGGCGACACGCTGTCCACCGGCGCGCACACGCTGCGCTTTTATGCCGCGCCGATGGTGCACTGGCCGGAAGTGCTGGTCACCTATGATGAGACGGATCGCATCCTGTTTTCCGCAGACGCCTTCGGCGTCTTTGGCGCTGCCGACGGGGCGCTGTTTGCCGATGAAGTGGATTTTGCACGCGACTATATGGACGAAGCGCGCCGCTACTACACGAACATCGTGGGCAAATACGGTCCGCAGGTGCAGGCACTTTTGAAGAAGGCCGCAACGCTGGACATCGACATGATCTGCCCGCTGCATGGTTTCGTACTGCGTCGAGACTTTGGGTTCTTCCTTGAAAAATACGACCTTTGGAGCCGCTATGAACCCGAGGAAAAGGCCGTCATGATCGCCTATGCCTCGATCTACGGCCATACCAAAAACGCGGCGGAGATCCTGTCCTTCCGGCTTCGTGAGCGCGGCGTGGCGACCTATACCTACGACGTCTCCGCCGTGCACGTCTCCGAGCTGGTTGCCGCAGCCTTCCGCTGCAGTCACATTGTATTTGCCGCGCCGACCTATAACATGGGTATTTTCACGCCGATGGAACACTTCCTGCACGACCTTGCCGCGCACAATATGCAAAACCGCGCCTTCAGTATTGTCCAGAATGGTTCCTGGGCGCCGGTCAGCGGCAAGCTGATGTGTGAAGTGCTGCAAGGGTGCAAAAACATGACGCAAATCGGTTCCATCGTCACCGTCCCGTCTGCCGTCCACGAGGAAACGGCGGCCGAACTCGACGCGCTTGCCGCCGAAATCGCCGCCTCTTTCTAAACAACATTTCAAACACAAGGAGGACTGTTCCCATGAAGTATGTATGCAGCATCTGCGGTTACGTCTATGATGAGGCTGCCGGCGATCCCGACCATGGCGTCGCACCCGGCACTGCCTGGGCGGATGTTCCCGAGGATTACACCTGCCCCATCTGCGGCGTCGGCAAGGATCAGTTTAACGCCGAATAACGCCCGTCCACTCTGCGCCCGCGCGCTTATGCCGCGGGCGCGTTTTTTTTTGCGCTCTACGAAGCGCAGGTTGCCGCACCGCGTCCGCGTCTGGTATACTCGCCCCAGACAAAGCGCATGGGAGGATACTGTACAATGAACGCATATGTCACAGGCGCCGCAATCCGGCGCCTGCGCGAGGCGCGCGCCCTGACGCAGGCGCAGCTTGCCGAAAAACTCGACGTCAGCAGCAAGACCGTCTCCAAATGGGAGACCGGGGGTTCACTTAGATAAAGATACTACATCAATCCCACGCTGACTTTTGCTCAACCGATACAGCCGGAGGGCTGGATAA
>JAHZHV010000070.1:6568-7549 GCA_019420085.1 Christensenella sp. | reverse complement strand
CATCAAAACCCCTCTTTTTGGCCCATACCATGCGCGAAATTGCCTGCATATCGCGTTTGATCACGATGTCATGGAAGTGCTGCTGCAAAAGCCGCCCCACAACCTGTGCCTGATCAAATCCAACTTCAAGCATCAGCATGCCATCCGCCGGCAGGTACAAAGGCGCTTCAAGTGCAATCCGTCTGTAGTAATCCAACCCATCCGCGCCGCCATCCAGCGCCAGCATTGGTTCATACCGGCGAACCGTGGGGGCAAGATGCAGGCAATCCACACTGCGAATATAAGGCGGATTACAGACAATCAGATCAAACTCGCCCTGCACCGGCGCAAATAAATCGCCCTGCAAAAATGAAATATCCAAACCAAGCTGGCGCGCGTTGTTCTGCGCCACTAAAAGCGCAGCATCTGAAATATCGCTCGCCGTCACCTGCGCCTGCGGAACATGCCGCTTTATTGCAAGCGCCAATGCGCCGCTGCCGGTACAAAGATCCAGCACACGCGGCCGGCACAGTGAGCGAAGATATGTCACGGCGGCAAACGCAAGTTCCTCCGTCTCACTGCGCGGAATCAGAACATCCGGTGTAACCTGCAATTCAATATCCCAAAACGCCTGCGTTCCAAGTACATATTGCAGCGGTTCACCGGCGCAAAGACGCGTCTGTATCTTCGCAAGGCAATCACATTCCCCGTCCGTCAGCACTCGCGTAGAAAAAAGCGGCAACGACAATGGTGCAATGTGCAGAACATATTCCATTACAACACGTGCCTGCTGCGCCGGCGCATCCACACCCGCACGCTTCAGGCACGCACAAAGCTGCTTACAGGCATCCGCTGCAAACATCATCATTCCCCTTTGTCCTGTATCCGCGACGTCGCATCCGCCTGCGGCGAAGCCGATTGCTGCGGATGCACATCTGTCGCATCATCCTGCATCTGTATATCCGAAATATCCGCATCCGCACAGCCCGCATCCGCCTGACA
>JAHZHV010000070.1:0-6494 GCA_019420085.1 Christensenella sp. | reverse complement strand
GAAGGCGGGGTTCGCAGCGCATCTGCATCTTCTTCGTCCATTTCCAGAACGCGCGAAAATGCTGCAATCGCCACGGCAAGCATATCGTCATCGGGCTCACGCGTCGTGTAATTCTGCATCCAAAGACCCGGCTTTTTAATCCAGGCAGATACCTTTCCCTTATCTTTTGCCAGTGCCTTGAGCGCTTCATAACTGATCGCAGCAACGACCGGTATCATTAGAATTCGCGTCAAAACGCGCAGCCAGATCGACTCAATCGTGCCGAAGCAGATAAAAACAAACAGGCTGATTAACATCACCAAAAACAGGAAACTGGTTCCGCAGCGCGGATGCAAACGCGACATGCCGCGCGCATTTTCAGGTGTCAGCGCAAGGCCTGCCTCATAACAGGCAATCGTCTTATGCTCTGCACCATGGTATCCCAAAAGGCGTCGAATATCCTGCATGCGGGAAATCAGCGCAAGATACCCGACAAGGATCAGCATGCGCACAATTCCTTCCAGCAGGTTGACAACAAACCCGCTTTCAAGAAATGTCTGAAACAGCCGGGCAAAAAGGGCGGGCAATACAATGTAAAGGCCAATGGACAACAAAACGGCAAGCACTACCGCAACAGGCATCATCACGTCCATTACGGATTTTCCCGTCTTTTTGGCAAGCCATTTTTCAAACCGCGTCGGTTCTTCCTCATCAACCCCTGCAATCGCCGCCGAGTCCGTCAGGACTCGCATACCAAGCACCAGCGTATCCGCAAGATTTACCGCGCCACGCACAAACGGCACGGAAAGCACCGGACTTTTTTGTGTCCACGGCGTCAGCTTTTTGCTGATAACCTCGATCTCTCCATTGGGTTTTCGCACAGCCAGAGCCATATTGCGCTCCGACTTCATCATAACGCCTTCCATGACGGCCTGACCGCCGATCGACGTTTTCTTCATTCCCGATTCCTTTATCCTTTCGACTATAAAGCAAAATGCAGTCCAACCACCACTGCGGCCGCACTGCATTCTTACCATCACTATTAAAGACCGTAACGCTTCTTGAAACGATCAACGCGACCGCCGGTATCAACAAGCTTCTGCCTTCCGGTGTAGAAGGGGTGGCACTTGGAGCAAATTTCAACCTTCAGCTCCGACTTGGTTGAACCGGTCACAAACGTCTCACCGCAAGCGCAGCGAACAACAGCCTGACCGTACTTGGGATGGATATTCTCCTTCATGTCTTTTCACCTCTTTCCCATTCGCCTGCGCCGACCAGACACAGGCGTCGCGGCGCAAAATACAGGAGATATTATAACACAGGCACGAAAAAATGCAATTGCTTTTTTATGTGTTCAATCGGATTTTATTTTGTTGCTGTGCCGGCATTGGTCATCAACTGCCGCCAGTCGGCAAAGCGTTTAAAGAAGGTCTGATTGTCTCTGGTCTTTGAAATCATATCAATCAGCGTCTCGGTCGCATCACCGGCGCCGCTGAGCAGCCGGCGAATTTCCCAGACACAGGACAGCTCCTGCGCATCCAGCAGCAGTTCCTCATGGCGAGTCCCGGACTGCAGCAGATCCAGCGCCGGGAAAATACGCCGCTGCGAAAGCTTGCGATCCAAAAACACTTCCATATTTCCAGTGCCCTTGAACTCTTCATAAATGACGTCGTCCAGCCGGCTGCCGGTATCCACAAGCGCTGTAGCCAAAATCGTCAGGCTCGCGCCGCCCTCTATATTGCGCGCCGCACCGAAAAACCATTTCGGCTTATACAGCGCTGCAGAATCCAGGCCGCCGGAAAGAATTTTTCCGCCCGAGGGAGCCGTTAAATTGTACGCCCGCGCAAGACGCGTAATGGAATCCAGTAATACAACGACATTCGTTCCCTGTTCCACCAGACGCTTGGCACGCTCGATAAAAAGTTCGGCCACGCGCACGTGTCTGTCCGGCTGTTCGTCAAACGTGGAATAGACAACTTCTCCATCCACGCTTCGCTGCATATCCGTAACTTCTTCCGGGCGCTCGTCAATCAGCAGCATCATCACATGTACATCCGGATGGTTGCGCTTGATGCTGGCAGCCATACGCTGCAGCAGCGTCGTTTTGCCCGTCTTGGGCGGCGCAACAATCAAACCGCGCTGTCCCATGCCCACCGGCGCCAGAAGATCAATCAGGCGAAGCGAAACATCCTGTCCCTGGGCATCCGACAAATGCAGCCGCTCATTTGGATAAATCGGAACGAGTTCATCAAAGCAGGGACGCATGATCGGCTCGCTCATATCCGGCATAATGGAAACACCGTTTACGGACTCAATGCTCTGCATCGCGCGGCGCTTTTCACGCGGCCGCACTGCCGCAGCCGTCCCGTACAGATAATCACCTGCCCGCAGTCCCAGGCGCCTGATCTGTGCCAAAGACACATATGCATCCTGCACGCCCGGGCTGTAATTGTTTACACGAATGAAGCCATACCCATCCGGCAAAATTTCCAGAACACCGCCAACCGCTTCCTCCTGCGGCATCATATCCATATCCATACGCGGGGCTTCTTCGGCCTCTACTCTTGGCGCGACAAACGTCATGTCATCATCTTCCATATCATTTGCCGGCGCCATCGTATTTTGCGAACGGTGCAGCGCCAACGTATCCGCATAGCGCTGCGCCATAACAGCATACGGATCCTGCGGCGTCTTTTTCCGGGAAACATCACCGGCATTGCCCTGCGGACGTCCCCAGTCCTCGACAGAGGAAGCATACTTCGCCCTTGGCTGCTGCCTCTGCATCTGACGCGGCGCATAATACGACTGCTGCGCCGGCGAGGCATACCGCTGCTGGGGCTGTGGCCGCTCGTAACGGCCATAGGATGCATTTTGCTGGCGTACCGGCTGCTGTTCTTTGCGCTGTGCTGAATTTGAATGATACCGGTTTTGCATATTCATTCGCCCGGCATCTGCAACACGCGTATCATAATGACGCGGTTCAAATCCGTTTTGAACCAGCGTCTGAGACGGCACCGCCTGCATATTGCGCGAAGGAATACCTGTTTGCGGCGGCTCATCCTGATTTTTTTGCTGCATGGCCGCCTGCTGCGCCGCAAGCGCTTCCCGTTCCTGTTTTGATTTCTGGCCGCGCTTTTTCATTGGAATGATCTGCGGAAGATCCGTGCGGCCCAGCTTCTGCATTTGAGCCACGATCTCATCGATCAATTCTTCTTTGCGCAGTTTTTGCGGCATGGTGATCCCAACACTGCGTGCAATATCACGCAACTGCCTGACTCCTGCCGCCGCAAGTTCCTGTTTCAACATCAAAGTTGTATCCCCTTTCCAGAATCGGAACATCACGCTACGGTGCACATATATTTTGTATTCCTCTACATCCGTAATCATGAAGAAAACCGTCTTACGACGATCAAAATTCCAGCATCATCCCATACTCTCCATTATATAGTGTATATCAACAAAACATGCAGCGTCAATATGCATATCCACAATTATTATCTGATTTTAATGAGTGAATTTACGACATATGCTAATTTTTGGCCATTTTACAGGAGAATATACATAAAACAGAGAAATTGTTTCAAAATTATTCTGAACAAATCTTCAAATTCGTATACAATTTGTATATTCACATATACATAAAACCACGCAAGTTTTTTCCCCGCGTGGTTTTGCCTGATTTTGTGGAATCAAAAACTATCCAATATTTGGAATAAACACACCGCTTTGCCCATCATGCGCCAAAACCTGCAATGTATCCGTGTCCAGTCGCTGTACCCGTGCAAACAAATTTGTGAATGCATCCAGTGTACCGATGCGCTTTCCCAGCGTCAGACATTGCGTCTGGTAATGCATCGGAATAACAATGCGCGGCATCAGCATGTCCACAATCTGTTTTGCCCCCGCCGCATCTACCGTAAAAACGCCGCCAACAGGAATGAATAATACATCGGGCTGCGCAAGGCGTGCGCTTTGCTGTGCGTCCGGCATATGCCCGATGTCTCCCATATGCACCAGACGCAACCCATCACTTTCTATCGTAAAGGCAATATTATTTCCCCGCAATGCACCCTGCTGATCATCATGATAGCAGGCCGTTCCACTAATTTTGACATTGCCTTTGCGGTATACGCGAGCCTGATCTGCCACAAGCGGATCGCCGGTAATTGCCGCTACATAATTATGATCATAATGTCCATGGCTTGTACACACAATATCCGCATGCATGTGTGCAACCGGATAACCGATGCCGCTTTCAAACGGATCCATCACGATTGTGGTACCGTCTGCGCAATACAGCGCAAAACAAGCATGTCCCAAAGCTTGTATATACATCTATGTTTCCCTCCATTCAATCGCCGCCTGCATCCGCATTCAGCAAAAGCTGTCCCAGCACGCCGGCCAGTGCTTCAGCGGCGAAGTCTTGCTTCCTCTGACTTTCCAACAGCAAATTCAGCCTTTGATCCAAGGCGTCAGCCACCTGCGCAATGACGTTTGCACGAGGCTTCTTATACAGCGTGCACGCTGCCTGAAAAAAGCGGTCCTGCCACAATGCATCACAAAAGCACCCGCATTGTGTTTGCCGCAGCATATGATGCGCGCGAATCCACACACATTTTTCAAAGAAAAAGTCTTCCGCACTATTGCATACATGCAGTCTCATATGCCAAAACGCTTGTGCATGCTGTGCGGCAAGCGCATACACATAATCATCCAAAAAGAATGTGCACAGCATACCGTCCGCATCCGCATGCCATGGCGCGACTGCCGCATGCACCGGCGGCGACTGCAAAAAATACGCCGCTGCCTGCTCCAGCGGGATTGCCATTGCGGACGCATACTGCAATGCCGCATTACAGCGTATCTGCACGCCCGCGTTCCACACGCACAGCGCACGCGGCACACATTCAAACGCCTGCGCAAACGCCGCCTGCAGCTGTGCAAGAACCGTCTGCGGACTATACATCAGCATGATAATATGACAGACGAATACTGCTGTCTCCTACAACGGTACCATCCAAATCCATCTGATAACTTAAATCCAGCGTTCCGCTGTCCTCATTCATTTCAACGTCTACGCGTGTAGGAAATACGCCGACCTCAACCGGAACATCCGCTTCGTCCCGCATCACACTGCTGAATCGCAGACCGCGCTGGAACATGATCTGTGTCAAACTTGCGTCATCCGTCACAAACACGCGATCCCCATCTACCAAAATCGTCGTCTGAATCTCTTCTCCGCTTTCTTCATCCGACTCCACATAGCGCAGTGTGTGCACGCCGTCGCTATGATCATATACGCCGCGCGTAACAAGAGAGACGTTCTGATGTTCTCCATCATCGCTTACGTTATCGCCGTTTATCTGAACAATGACATTGCGCCGCATATGCGTCCCTCCTTTTTTCGGATTACTGTCATTATAACACATCTGTGCTGCAATTGTGAAAGAAACATTCCCTACGCCGCAGCCAGGATGCATTGCATTTTCACCATCCATACTTGTCATGTTCCCAGGATTGCAACTGCCGTGCGCTTGTCTTATAATAAGCGTAATAGATTCGTTGGATACGGTTGTCTTTATGTGCATTCGGCCGCTTCGGCCCTGCACGGCATCTGCACCCAATACCACGTAACACTAAGATACGGAAAGGAAGAATCCGACACATGGCAAAACCACTGTTCAACAATCATCCCCTGGGTCCCAAGGATAAGCCCATGCTTCTTGATGAAAGCACAATCGGCTGTTTCATCTACCCGGACGCGACGCCCGAAACAATCGAAAAGCTGGACTACAGCGATTTAAACCGCGTTTACTTTTCCACAGAGGGGCTCACTGTCTGCACGATGGATATCGGACCGGGCGGCTTTTTTGATCCGCCGGATTATCATCCCGGGGATGAGATGTACTACATCCTCAAAGGCACCATCACCCAGTACTGTCCCACAACCGGACAGGTCATCCGCGTATCTGCCGGTGAATCGCTTTTGATCCCCAAGGGAACGGTGCATGTGGCATATAACTTTGAAGACGAAGACCTGCGCGTTATGGCCGTCATCGCGCCCAAAATACTGGACGGACAATTCTTCCCTACTGATGCAGCCAAGCAGAAAAAAACCTTTTTAAATCCGCAAGCAGCGCAAATGCCGGCCACACCTTCCATGCAGCAAAGCAAGCGCTGGGGTACGCTGGATGATGTCGGCACATGGCCGGCTCCCGGACCGCAGCTTCGCGACAATCAGTGTCTGTACCATATCGATGAATCCCGCAAACTGTGCCTGATCCATGGCGACCGTCATCCGATGCTGGTCAAGCTGTCTATCGCCAATGATTTTATGAATGTGGGCGAATACGTTCTGCCTGCAGGCAGCACAACCTGCCGCGTCAGCGATGTCATCGAGCATCCGGGCGAAAGCTTCCTGTATGCCGTCGATCATCGCTTTACCGTCTATCTGCCGGACGATAACGAAACTTTCATCGTTTATCCCGGACAGATGCTGTTCCTGCCGCCGCATA
>JAHZHV010000007.1 GCA_019420085.1 Christensenella sp. | reverse complement strand
TGCCGCATACCCCTGCGGATATACGCCGCAATCCACTATGCGTATCTCATACTGGGTACCGCAATAGCCGCAGCGTGCTCCGCCGCGCCGCAGGAAGTATTCCCGCATATTCTCCCGTTGAGCAGCGTATGCCATCAGAGGAAGGCCGACGCCGATCCGGAAGCTGCCCTCATCCGTATTGCGCCGGCGAAGCGCCGCCGCCAACATGGCAAGGGTCAGTATCCATGCATCGTCGTTGCGCGTCTTATCATATTGCACAGGTGCGCGCACTGCGCCCAGCGCATAATAGACACCTTCCAGCTCAACATAATCCGAATCGCCGATCTGCGGCTGCGTCGATGCGGTGAACCCGGAAGGATACAGCACCCCATCCGATGACTTTGTATTGAAATTTCCGTTGTCGACACCGATGGTTATCATGTTTCCGCACTCCCTTCCTCAACCGTTACGGCAATGCCATTCTGCGGATCTATGCCGGCGGCATCAACCTGCATCTTTTTCAAATATAAAGTGACATGATCTTCGGTACGGGGTTCGCCTGCCGAAAAGACATAGCAGGACTTCGTGTCCTTCAGGTACTTCATTTTGACTTTCATAGGCTCCTCCTTTGTTTATCTTGATTTGCTCTCAGGTGCTGGAAAGATATGCGTAAGCGGCGGACGATGCTTCTCAACCCACTCGATATATGAATTAAGGCATGCACTGTGCAGAAGCACATCGCGCTCCGGCAAATTGGATATGACGGTAGGAATTCTGGCGCGGCCACCGGTCCCAGGCTTGATAACACGTTGGCAAAATTCGCATAGGCTTGATCCCTGCTCGCTGCATTTTGATCTTTTTGCGTTCATGTTCTCCTCCTGATATATCACAAGGTGATACCTTGCGGCCGTTGACGTGCCGCCGTGGCGGCGGTATAATTTGAACATACAGACTCCGCATCCACTTTGGATGCTGCCCGTGCCGATCTGCCATCACCAGATTGCGCGGGCTTCTTTTTGTCAGCAAGCATCGCATACAGTTCAAAACAGTCGATCACTTCGCGTGTGCTGCGCATTAGCGCAAGGATTTCATCAAAGTCGCTGCGTTCGCTTGCATCCACAACGTTATCATCCGCAATATCGGCAAGCCTGTCCGCCGCCGCTGC
>JAHZHV010000069.1 GCA_019420085.1 Christensenella sp. | reverse complement strand
CTGCGGCGCTGTCCCCTGTCAGCGTGCGGCGCGTGACACCGAGCGTCAATCGCGTATCCTGCGGCGCGGCAAGGTTCAGTGTCAGACCCGTCAGGTCGTAGCGTTCGGATATATTGTGCGGCGGGCTTTTGACAAGCACCTTCCGGTATGGGCGAAACGCGCGAATCTGATCGTCCGTAAAGTGCAGATCCGCCGCGGTAACCTCGATCGTCTGCATCTGTTTGGCCGCCGTATTGGCAAGATATGCAGCTGCTTTTGTCTGGAGGTTCTGCGCAAGCGTCACGTCGTCCCAGGTCGTATCCTGCACCGGCGCGCAGATGCGGCCATACGCCGCGACCGCCGCGCGGGAATAGAGCTGATCGCCGGATTTTACGATGTCGTCTGTCACGTCGCCGTCGGGAAGCCCCGCAAGCGTCAGTCGCGCCCCGCCGTCCTGTTCGTCAGCCTTTGCCCCGAGCGGCAGGATGACCGAATACGTCTGCTGCGCGTCGTCATCCTGCGTCAGATCCACGAGATTTTCGGCAAAGACGATTTCCTGCGGCGCGGTCTGCGTAAATTCGGCCACATAGTCCACATAGGTGCCGTCCGCTTCATAGCGGGCGTAAAGATACCCGCTCAGCGCGCTTTCAAACAGCTTTTCGCGCACAGTCTCCCATGCGCTTTTGTAGCCGTCCGCACTGCGGGTGATGTAGTTGTTTGCATCCGCAACCGTCACCTGGCCCAATTTCAGCTGCCGGTCCGAGTCAACCTGCACGTTGTGCTGCGCAAGAATCCATGCAAGAAAATACGCCGCGACGTTCCCGTCCTGCGCCGCGGCGATATAATCCGGATCGTCCAGGAAATCCTCCGGAAAGGAAAACGGGCGTATAACAGAATCGTTCAAATACGCAAGCGCACCTTCCAGCGTCATGGTTCGCGCATTGTACAGATTCTTTTGCACATCAATCAACCGGCCGCGGAAAAGCAGCGCCGCATCGTCGTAGATTTCAAACGTGGACTTCAGCTTCTGCGGCAGACTGCAGCGCGGATGATCGGGATACAGCACAAACGACGCGCCGCCGGCCGCATTGACACACAGCGTAAGCGCAGGTTCCCCCACGGCATACTCCCGCGCGCGGGGATCATAAATCGTCTCGTTATCGCACAGGATTCGGTACATTAAAGCGTCCCCTCCTGATAGGTGATCGTAAGCACGGCGCCGGCGTCGGATTTTGCACGAATACTGTTTTGCCCCGCTTCCAGCACAATGTCCGTGTTGCGATACGTCTGCTCTTTTGACAGCGCATAGGTATTCCCGCCGTATTCCAGCGTCGCATCTTCGTCAACCCGGAATACCGGCACGGTGCGCATCATTTCATTCGGCAGGGATATCGTTGCATATTCCGCCGCAAGCGGCGCCGTTACAACGGTCTGCGCCGTTTTCAGCTTATACGGATACGCTGTCAGCGTCACCGGTATGACGCCGCTGTTGTATCCTGCATGCTCTCCCATCTCCAGCATGCCGCGCCAGTAGTGCGCGGGATCGTCGGGCAGGATCACATGGACTTCACAGCCGCATTTGGCGGCAAGCGCTGTGCGCAGCGCCGCAAGCTGCAGGTCGCCGACGCGCTTGAAGAGCCGGAACGAAATCTGCCGGTCACCAAACACCGGCGCGCCTGTCAGCGCACGGGCGCAGTCAATCGTGCCGTCCATGCCGGGTATCTCAACGCGCATCTGCCGCGGTACGGCAGCGGCAATGCTGATATCGGCAAGAAGCGCCAGGCCATAGGCATCCAGCGTATTGACGCCGTCGATCGTCACACCGTATAAACTCAAACCGTCACCCCCCTTGCGGTCATCGCGCCGCGTCTGCCAAGCGCCGCATCCATCTTCGGCGCAATCCCGCCGACCAGCGCGCCGGAATCCAGATAAATCTGCATCTTATCAATGCGTTCCCCGAGCGTCCGCACCTCTGCAAGCAGCTGCCCAAGCAAGCCGTCTGCATCTGCGCCGCCCGTCACGCTGAGCGATGCACCGACTGCCAGATCGTTTTCAAATCCGCGCGTGGTCAGGCTTGTTACTTCATCAATTGCGTCAGAAATGGGACGGGTATTCTTCTCAATGCCGCCTGCAAGGCCATAGTCCAGCATCTGCCCGACCCACGCCATCTGGCGCGATGGCGAACGGATGCCGAATATGTTTTTGATTCCGTTTAAGATAGACTGTCCAAAGCCGCGTATCTTGTTCAATACCCAGCCCGTCACGTTGGATATGCCGTTCCACAGGCCCTGCACCAGATTGCGTCCGACATTCTGCATATCCCCGATGCCGGCCAGCAGGCCCTGCACCATCGTCTGGATAATCTGCGGCATTGCGCGTGCAAGTTCCGTTACAATCTGCGGGATCGCCTGCACGATCCCCATAAAAAGCCGTACCGCCCCTTCGATCAAAAGCGGCAGATTCTCAAGCAGCACCGTGACCGTTGTCGTTACAATGGTCGGCAGCGCCGCAACAAGCGCGGTGATGATTTGCGGCAGTGCCTGCACAATCCCCATAAAAAGCTGTATCGCCCCTTCGATCAGAAGGGGGATTTGCCCAAGCAGCGTCGTAACGGTCGCATCGAGAATCGCCGGCAGCGCATCAATCAGCGTTGTGATTGTAATGGGAATCGCGTCAACCAACGCCATAAAAAGCGTAACCGCGCCTTCCAGAAGGACGGGCAGCGCATCGATCAGCGCCGACACAATCGCAAGATGAATCTGCGGCAGCGCTGTAATCAGCGCATCAATGACAATGGGAATTGCATCCACAAGCGCCATCATAAGCTGCACGGCAGCGTCAATCAGCTGCGGCACTGCAGCAATCAATGCGTCAAGGATCGTCTGAATGATCTGCGGCAGCGACGCAACCAACGTGGAGACGATGACCGGAATGGCATCGACAATCCCCATAAACAGCTGCACGGCGCCGTCGATCAGCAGCGGCAAACTTGCAAGCAGCGCCGAAATAATCTGCGGAATCGCGTCCGTAATCGCCGGGATCGCCGCCGTTATCCCCGCCACAACGGCAAGCAGGAGCTGCACGCCCACATCCACCAGCGCAGGAAGCATTCCAATCAGTGCGAAAAGCAGCTGTGTTACGCCGTTTGTCAAAGTCGGAATCAGCGCCGGCAGCTGCGCAGACAACGTCTGCGAGACGGTTACGATCAGATTGGACAGCATGTCGATCAACTGCGGCGCCAGCGCCGTGAAAAGCGCAACCAGCGTCTGCGGTACCGCCCCCAGAATATGGGCCAGCGCCGGCAGCAGATTTCCACCGACAAACGTCACTGTGCTGGACGTCATAGCGTCCAGCGACTGTGACAGGTCATTGCCCAACATCAGATCCGCAAGCAGGTTCTGTGCCGCGGCCTTCATTGCCGAAAAGGAGCCGGTAAACGTCGTCGCGGCTTCCTGTACCGTCGCACCCGTAATCCCAAGATTTCTCTGTATGGTGTGTATTGCTTCAATGACCTTGTCAAACGGTACGTTTTTCACGCTTTCCGCCGTCACGTCAACCGTATCGCCCAGCACACCGGACTCATTGATCAGACGTGCCAGCTCCGCCTGCGTACCGCCATATCCCAGCTTCAGGTTGTCGAGCATCTCATAGTTGCCCCGCGCAAGAGACTGGTACGTTTCCTGCACAACCTGCATGTCCGTACCCATTTTATTGGCATTGTCGGACATGTCCACCATTGCCATGTGTGCAACCGCAGCCGCAGCTTCCGTGTCGTCGCCCATACCCTGCAGCAGGCGCGCCGAAAAGCCGGTAATTGACTCCATGTATGCGTTGGCCGACAGCCCCGCTTCGGCATAGGCGTTGCGCGCGTTGGCAATGACGGTATCCGATGCATCCTTAAAAAGCGTCTTCACGCCGTCGAGGGACTGTTCCAGCGCCGCACCCTGTGTCAGCGTTTCTTTCAGCGCCGCGCCGATTCCGGCTGCCGCAATCGCGCTGCGGATCAGGCTGCCGATCCGGCTGCCGGCGCTTCGTCCGGCACTTTCCGCCGCTCCGGACATCTGGGACGTAAGATTCTCCCTAATCCCCTGCATGGACGGCAGAATCTGTACATAGGCCTTGGCAAGCTCCGTTGCCACGAACTCATTCCCCCTTTCCGGTCAGCCGCTTCCACATTTCGTCAAACGACGCGCCGTCGGCAAAGGCGCAGACAGGCGCCGTATCACGCTTTTTTCTGCCTTCCAGCATGCGCAGCACAGACTCCGGACGCTTTCTGCCGTGCTGTCCGTCTTTTGTCTGCGCCCACACAAGCATATTGAGGTCATCCAGCATAGCCGCCTGCAGGCGTACCGGCAGCGGTACCGCCGTGCCGCTTAAGCGCATCATGCTGCGCGCATCCGGCCGCAGGCCACAGGCCAGCGTTGCCAATGTGGATACGGGCAGCGCCCGCAGATCATAGATATGATACGTTTCCGCCAGATCGCAAAGCAGCGCATCCCTGTCCGTCGCGATCATACGGGCAAGGGTCAGGATTTTTTTCCCGTTGCCTGCAATGCCTTGAAGATTTCGCCAAGCTCCGCGCCGAATGCCGCAATCGGTACACGCCCGTCTTCGGCGCGCAGATGATCATACAGGCGCTCCCTGCCTTCCTGACCGAGCAGCCGCGTGATCACACGGGGGAACGCGGTGATATTCCCCGCATCGATTGCAACCAGATCATCCAGCATCTGCATATCATCCAGCGCCGATTCCTCGATTTCACACACAAATCCGCTTGCGGTCTTTACTTTCGTCATGGTTTATTCCCTCCCTGTTTACACGGCATCCGGCTTTTTCAAATACTCGTAATGCGTGTTGCCGTCCGCATCCGGCGAAGCGGTAACCGTGGTTTCATAGCCAACCGCATCGGAATCCGTATAGGTGATATCCCCAATCTCCGACACCTTGCCGTTCGGAATGACAATCCGTTTGCAGACGCCGCCGGTGAAAACCATGTCGGCAACCCATACCATTGCATCCAGCTCGCCCGCATTGGCTTTGATCGTCACGCCCGTTTCGAGCGTACCCGTCACATTGGCAGCGCCATAGACGGCTTTGAGTACATCCAGATTCATCGTCTCAATCAGCGTAAAGGAAAAGCTGTCTTCCTTTGCCGTCTGAAGCGTCAAAACCGTATCGCCTCCCCATGCTTTAACCGACTCGCTTTCCGGCGAGTTTGCATTCGTCAGGCCATCTTCGCTGATATACCCCAGCGATACAAATTCTTCGGAAAGCGCAGTGGACGCGTCCGTCGGCAGCGTCGTGCCAAGCGGCGCACAGTGTATTGCGCCTCCAACCCCGGGTTTGCCCGCACTGACATTCATCGCATTATTTGCCATCGATATCCTCCTTATATGTCATGTCATAGATCGCCTGATAGCGATACTGCTTGGTTCGTGTATCTGTAAAATTGTAATCCGTGTTTCTCTTTGCGCGGAAAACTTCGGGGCGCGCAGAAATGCCGTCCATCGCTGCTTTGACCATCTCATTGATCTGCCCTGCGCGGTACAGGCTTGCGGACGAAATCGACTGGATTGCCAGCGTTGCGCGGTCGATATAATTTGTTATGCCGGACCCCGTTTTTTCAAGCAGTACATACTCTCCTGGCGGCGTTTGCGGCGTCTCCATGTAAACGGGCACGGACAGCTGTGCACGCAGCCAGTCAAGCACCACCTTTTCAACCACCGCCGCCCACCGCCTTTAGGATCGTGTTGCAGCGCAGGTTTTCGGCGATCGCATCTGCTGATTCGGCAAAAACGGATACATTGCGGCGATTCAATCCGTTGTATGCGTCCATGCCATAGCCGCTTCCAAGCCGTGCAAGAACCCGTGCGCCGTGTCCATTGAGCATGGCGGCCATTTCATCGCTTTTCATCAGCGCACGCACGCCCTGACGGTTTAACTCAATTTTGATTTTCGCCAACGATGCTCTCCACCTTTACCTTAAGATTCCATGCAAGCGGGACAAGGTCATCCATCCCGCGCACAGGCTTTCCGATCACGCGCCATTTCGTACCGAAAAACGCCACGATGCAGTTTTCCCATTCGTGCGTGTCCCCTTTTGGGATCGCCAGCTGATACACTGCACGCCGCCCCGTCAAATTCAGCGTGTCCAGGCGTTCTTCGTCACTGACAGGCGCAATCAATACGTTGTCCACATCGACGGCCGTCTCTTCGTAAACAGGCGCGCCAAATGGATCTTCTCCCGTTGGACGGCGTTCAATCAACTGAATGGTTGTCCCCCTGAGCATATAACTCAATCACCCCGATCCGCTGCCGCCGCAGCCCAAGGCGCGCCAGCTCGCTTTTTTTAATAAACAGCCCGCCACCCGGCACGAGATACGTCCCGGAGACAGAGTAGCCGAGCGCCGACTGCGACATCTGCGTCATGGGCGCGTCGTCCGTCGGCGTCATGATCGCCCGCGCCGTGACGTCGACCGTCACGGACTTCAGGACGTTTTCGAGCACCTCTCCGTCTTTGAGCATCGCATCCAGGTCGCGCCCGACGTTGCGCGCCGCCTGCCGCAAGGAGTCCGAAACGACAGGCAGGAGCGCTGCTGCACGCTCCTGCTCCTGCGGCGTCAGCGGCCGCCACAGTGCGATGATATCGTCGATCGTGGCATAGTCCGCCATACGCGCCTCCTTATTCGGCAGTGCTCTTTTGCGCTGCGGGTTTATCAACCGGTTTCTTCGCGGGCGGCTTTTTCGCTGCCGCGGGCTTCTTTTTTGGCTCTTCCAGCGGCACCCAGTCTCCGCCGCTGACGTGACAGACGACGTCGATCACGCTGCCGGTCGACGCATTGTAATACCGCATAGTCTCCTCCGATCAGGCGGACGCCTTGATCCACGCGAACGCCTTGGGCACGAGAATACCCCAGCCGACATATGCCTCACCACGCAAAAGCACCTGATTGTGTCCCTTCAGATCTCCCAAAGTAGTATCGTTATCCGGATTGCCGTACTGGATGATCTCGACGGGGATCTCCTTTGCGTAGCCCCAGCGGAAGTAAGAGGCAAAGTCGCCGACAAGTGCGCGGTCAAGGCTGGAATTTGCCTCCAGCGTGTTGTTTGATGCAACAGAAAGGCCGTTGATCATTCCCGGCGTATTTCCCCATGCAAGTTCCGGATAAAGCTTGCGTCCCGTGGTATCAACCTGCTGCGCAAGTGCACTGCGGAAGGTCGAAGAAAGCGCAATACCGGTGCAGTCATAGTTACTTCCCTGCACAAGGGCAATGGCAGACTCAATGTTGTCGTCGGGCTTATCATCCTCTGCAATCGTTACCGTCTGGGTGACCAGGCTGTCAAAATGATTGGTACCAATAACACTGGATGCCGTACCGGTTCTGGGATTCACACCATGCAACGCCATCAGATCAATGCCACGCGCGACTTTCGCCGCAAACCCTTCGGCAAACGCGCCAAGCGTGTCAAGCTGCGCCGATTCAGACGCCGTCATGAATTCATCAGATACACGCATCGAGTATTCAACCTTCACCGGAACGATCGTCACGGGCGTCACTGTGCCGCCACCCTTGGATTTGGCGCCGTTTTCTGCGACAAGATCCACCTCCTTGTCCAATGCAAAAGTAAATTCCTTCTGCCCGTTAAACGCTACAGGGCGTGCGCCAACAAGCGCAGCCAGGACAGATTTGCCTTTAACCGTGTTAACCATTTCCGACACGATCTCGGGCGGAAACAGCGTGCCTCTGTTAAGAACGTCACCCATAAATTATTCTCCTCCTTTGAGTTTCGCCAGCGTGCCCCGTAGAGCCGCCGTCTTTGAATCCATTTTTCCCGCTTCCGGTTCTGCCAGAGGCGGTGCAGCGGACTTCCTGCGTCCAATCAGCCCGAGCATCGTCTGTGCATCCGCACGCAGCATCTCCTCTGTGTCGCCATTGAGCCGATCGCGCAGTGCGAATGGCAAACCCGTTTCCAGCGCAATACGCGTCTTCAGCGCGTCGGTTTCATACGCCCTGCACTGGTTCTGGAGTGCTTCGATGCGAGATTCATAGTCACTCCTTTTTCTGTTTGCCTCCTCAATTTGCCGCTGCAATTCGCCGTAGGATGCTTTCATTTCGTCGTAATCGGCATATTCCTGCCGGACGGTATTCTGTGCGCGCTCGATTCGCTGCGCAATTGCAGCATCAAACGCCTCCTGGGTTTCGATTGGTTTAAAGTCTGCCATATCCTGTTTTTCCTCCCACTTTTCCCCGTGGTATGGGTATTTTCACCTTGATCGTACCTTGATTCAGGCAGAAAAAAACCGCCCCGTTTCAATCGGAGCGATGCTAATAGCTGATTTTTTGTTTCTTTCTTTTTCTTCGTCCTTCGGTTGCCGCCCAGTGTGCCAAAATAACACTGTCAAGCAGCGTAATGTCCACACCGTCGCGAATAGAACGATAACCGAACCCGCCCGCACTGCCAATCGCCCGTTTTTCACAATTTGCAGCTGCCTGCGTCAGACTCGGCTGCCCCATATGGCACAGTGTACCGGCAAAGATCGCCTGTTCAAACGCAGCGTTTGCGGTAATGATCTGTTTTACCGATGGTTCTACCGGAGCGCGGAGTCCCTCGCGCTTCATTTTGGCCGCAAGCAGTTCCTGTCCGTTGGCACCGTCAACTGTGACTGTCTCGACCGCATGCGCTGTCGATGCGAGGAATTTCATGATCCACGCATTTCCGCTTCGGACGCTGCGGCAATCCAGCGCTTCGACGAACACCTTTTTCCCTGTCCGAGCAGCGATGGAAAGCGCGACGCTGTCGCCGTCATGGGCGTATTTGACGCCGACGAACAGCTTGCCCGCAAGCGGCGGCAGCGCCGAAAGCTTCAGCGCGTCCCACTCGGATTTGCTGATCGCAGACTTTTGGTTGTAGCTGATCCAAAGTCCAAGCCGCTGGATGTTAAAATCCACCGTGTCGCTGCCGATCTCGTCGGCAATGCTGCGCTCGGTAAACACCGTGCCAAGCGACGGGTTCGTCTCATACCACGCGTTCCGATCGTTCGGGTCTGTCTCGCGCTCGACGCCCCACTCCTCCCATGCGCTGTTCTGCGTTCTGCCCTGCAAGACCGCTGTGCGGAAATTGACGAACACCTTCCCGCTTGAGGTAGGCGTCGGCGGCGTTCCGCAGAAAAGCGTCTGCGGGTTTTTGCTGTCCGTGACGACGTATTTGAGCGCGCTTTCCTGATCGTCCTGGTATTCCTGTGCCTCGTCAATTACAAGAAGGTCGAAGCCTTCGCCAAGGCCGCCTTTACTCGTTCGCGTGCGAAACTCGACCTTGCCGCCGTTGTCCAGTTCAATATGCTCTTTGCCAAATGCGCGATAACTCGACGCGACGGGGATGCTTGCTTTCGCCAGAAGGTTCAGCAGACGTTCCCATGCCGAATGCGTCGTAGTCGTTCGGTGCGCCGTGTGCAGGATATGTTCGCCGCGCTTGACCATGCCGTAAAGCTCCCGCATGGCAACAACTTCGTTCTTGCCGTTCCGGCGCGGAACGCTGTACCCAAACTTCGTATGCGTCCAAAGCCCGTCGGCGTTTTCGGCAAGCATGTCGTAAAGAAGAAGTTCCTGCCACTGCTGCGCCGCGCGCCCCGTGGAATTGTACAGCTCGACCGCCTCCGCGCCGCAGGTGTTCTCATACGGCAGCACGAACGCCGTCGTCGGCGTCTGGCGGCCGATGCGCGCTTTGGCGGACGCCGTTTTCATTCCGACATCACGAGCTTTACGAGCGTCGAAGCAAGCCCAGGCGTCGTATAGGCGCGTTCACGCAGCTTTATCATCGTTTCGTCGTCTGTCAGATGGTAAATGCCCATCGACGTGATCCGCGCGTTCTCGAGATCGGACGTGAGAATCGTATCTTTTCCCCATGTCTGCCCGAAGGTCAGGCCTTCGATCAAATAATCGTTCTGCATCATGTGCAGGGCGTCCACGAAGTATCCCGGCGCAATGTTCTCTTTGTCGATATAGCGATCAAACGTATCCGCTTCAAACGTGATTTTCCGCTTCAAGAGGCCGTATTGATGCAGCAGAACCTTGAAGACGATCATTTCATAATCGTCGTTGCGCATGTTTTCTCCCCCCTTATCCAATTTTCATAATGTTTTTGATTTCACGTTGATAAAAGCTGATGATATCCCCATTTTTTACGAGAATATCAATGCAATCATCCTCAGACTGGGCTTCCTCTTTGTCGAAAACCGCTTGCACTTCTCCTATCCACGTTTTGTTATCCGTATCGATAATCGATACTCGATCTCCTGCGAAAAACTTCCAGATGTCCACCATGCTTTTCACTCCTTCACCGGAACGATATGTGCTCCGTTTTTTCCGTAATGGATAGCAAATCTACGCGTATCATGCCAGCCAGATAGATTGTTATATTGACCGATGACGTGATCCGTAGAAACATACTCGACATTTCTCACCGTCCCATTTTTCGTTATCCCTGGCGCTCCTGTTCCCGCATAACGATCTATAAGCGTCTGCGCTTCTTGTTCACTTATTAACAATCTACTCGGCGGAAATCTGCTGCTTTCCTCATATTGCCGTTGTTGCGGCGTTCCCGGCACATGTTTTAAATATTGCTGTCTCGACAGCTTTGTGCTGTACTCACCGTCTTTTATTCGCTGCGCGATAATCCCCTCGCCGCGTTGCCGTATTCCCGTTTCTTGTCGTTCTTCTATCTCTTCTCGTGTTGCCCACTTCTTGGAATGCACGTTCTGTACGCGTTTGCTCCCGTCCCCGTTTACGAATAATCCGTTATCCTGACACCCTGCACCAAATCTTCCAAGGCAACACCGTTTATCTTAAAGCCTTCCACCAACGCTTTCGCCGTCTTGAAGTATTGCATTTCAGTATCGTTCGGGTATTGTTCGCCGATTCCGATTCCTTCTGCTGTCCATGTAAAGATTGAAAAATGCCTGCCCGCAACGTCAAACAGTATGTCTCTCCCGTTCTCAATTTTTCGTATCAACGCAGCCTTCGTCATGATAGTTATCCCCCCTGCGAATAATATCCGCATTTTCTTCAAGTGATCGCACCGCATCCTTATGTGCCGATTTCTTTTTTCATCGCTTCGATCAATTCGTCGAAATCACAATATTCATCCAGATAGAATCGATCTCCGTCCTCAAAGCGTCCTGCCGCTGCATCTTCGGCGTTCTCAGCATACTCAATCACAAGCGCATATTCCCCCGGAAACGCACAAACATTAAAAATCGTTCCGTTCGGTGTCGTAAACGCCTCTGTTTTGCCATAGTTCTCCAGCTTATATTGTGAATTGAATCGATCCGTAACTATGCCAAGTACTTCAAGTTGTTTTTTCTGTTCCGTCGATTTCATATCTGTGCGTTCCTCCTTTTCCTGTGGATATTTTTTGACACTCCCCACGGCTAAAGCCGGGGGATTCTCGGCTCAACCACCACAGCCTGCAGCAGCGATGGCTTACACGGTCTCCACCGAGCGTATAGGTTCGGGCATGTTGCCCT
>JAHZHV010000068.1 GCA_019420085.1 Christensenella sp. | reverse complement strand
CAGCGATGCGCACGGAGTCGGTACGAATGTAGGTAATCAATCCGACCGGACCGATGCCCTTGACTTCGACGCCTTCATACAGCTGCTGCGCCAATACCATGGTGCGCTTGGTGGAAAAGCCGAATCTTCTGGACGCCTCCTGCTGCAGACTCGACGTGGTAAACGGCGCCGATGGGCGCACACGCTTTTCACTTGTCTCGATTTTATCTACTACAAACGGCGCGTCCGATACGACACGGATCACCCGGTCAACCGCTTCCCTGTTCGGCAGACGCGCGTTTTTCTCATCTTTGGCGCCGACATACTGCACTTGCAGCGTAACTTTGGGATCTTCACTTTCGATCGTCGCCGCAAGCGTCCAGTATTCTTCCGGAACAAAGGCCTGAATCTCCTCTTCCCTGTCGCAGACAATGCGCGTGGCCACGGACTGTACCCGTCCGGCGGACAGCCCTTTATGCACCTTGCGCCATAAAATCGGACTGATCTGATACCCCACAAGGCGATCCAGCAAACGGCGCGCCTGCTGCGCATCCACAAGATCCAAATCAATGGCGCGCGGCGACTTAATCGCCTTTTTGATCGCGTCCTTTGTAATTTCGTTAAACTCGATCCGGCACAGCGACTTTTCATCGATCTTTAAAAGATGCGCCAAATGCCAGGAAATGGCCTCCCCTTCCCGATCCGGGTCGGTCGCAAGATAGACCGCGGATGCGGATTTTGCCTCCCGCTTTAAGCGGTCGATAATCTCTCCGCGGCCGCGGATCGTAATGTATTTGGGTTCAAAGCCGTGCTCCACATCCACGCCGATCTGGCTTTTGGGCAGATCGCGCACGTGGCCGTTGGACGCTTCCACCTTATATCCCTTACCCAGATACTTTGCAATCGTCTTTGCCTTTGCAGGCGACTCCACGATCACAAGCTTGGGCGCTTTTTTCACCGTTTTTGTCTTCTTAGCGGACTCCGCCGCCGCTTTTGCAGGCATTCCATTCCTCCGAACGCAATGTTTCTGTTTCCCTCATGCACGATACTGCCGGCAAAGCTGTACCATACGTCCCGGAAACTGTTCTATTATTCCTTCCATTTCCAAACTTGTCAAGTGCGCCATCAGCGTTTGGCCGGAAAGATTCGTCACTGCGCAAAGCGCCTCCTGCGACATCGGTCCCTGTCCAAGCGCCAGAAGAATCAATCGCTGCGGCGGCGCAAAGTCGGAAAGATCGAGCGTCCGGCATTCAGAAGCCGCAGACTGCGCCCCCGCGCTCCAGCCAAATTCATCCAGGATATCGCGCGTCTCCAGAACCGGAATCGCACCCTGCTGAATCAAACGGTTCGGCCAGTAGCTGGCCGGATCCGTAATCTGTCCGGGCACGGCAAAGACGCTTCTGCCCTGCTCCTGCGCATGATCCACCGTCAGCATCACACCGCTTTTCTTTCGTGCCTGCACCACCAGCGTGCCCTGCGTAAGACCGCTGACGATGCGGTTGCGCGGCGCATACATCCACGGCCGCACCGGCGTCCCGGGCGGATACTCGGAGAAAATCACGCCGTTTTCCGCAATCTGCGCTGCAAGCGCCCGATTGTCCGACGGCATGCCGCAATCCACGCCGCCCGCAACAACGGCTACGGTCTGTCCGCCTGATGCAAGCGCCGCGGCATGCGCCCGTGCATCCAGACCGATTGCAAGACCCGACACGATCGTCACACCGCTTTTTGCAAGTTCCGAAACCAGCAATTCGGTTGCCTCCTGCCCGTACCGCGTTCCATGCCGCGTTCCCACGACGCTGATGCTGCGTTCATAGGATACCGCTGCATGCCCTGCGGCATACAGCAAGACAGGTTCCTGATCAATACCGCGCAGATTCGGCGGATACTGCGCGCTTGCACGCGTCACACACCGGATGCCAAGCGTCTTGAGTTTCCGCAGAAACGTCAAAAACTGTGTTCGATCACGCAAATGCGTACGAATACCACAGGCGTATTTGCCCAGAAAGCCGAATGCGTTTTCCTGTT
Source organism: Christensenella sp. (assembly GCA_019420085.1). Taxonomy (GTDB): domain Bacteria; phylum Bacillota; class Clostridia; order Christensenellales; family Maliibacteriaceae; genus RGIG9107. The sequence continues at coordinate 637 of JAHZHV010000068.1, read as the reverse complement.
CCTGTGCGCTGCGCACCGCCGAAAGCGCGTCTTCAAAGGCAGAGAGGATTGCGTCATACCGCACCGGATTCATGCCGGGCGCCGTTGCAAGCGCAATCTGTGCCAGTTCCTCGTCCGTATACTTTGCATCCATACGTTTTGTTCTCCTATCCTGCCGCGCGCCTCTTTTCAGCGGCCGCCGCGCCAGTATTTGCGATCAAGCATGCGATACTGCACAGCTTCGGCAACATGCAGTTTTTCCACGGACTCGCTTTGCGCAAGATCCGCGATCGTGCGTGAAACTTTGATGATACGCGCATAGGCGCGCGCGGAAAGATGCAGCCGCCGCATCGCATCTTCCAGCATCGACACCGCCTGCGGCGTCATATTCGCCGCCTTTTTCAGATCCTTTGCGTTAAGCTGCGCATTGAAATACACGCCGTCCTGTCCCTGATAACGCGCCTGTTGAATTTGCCGGGCCTGTATGACGCGCGCACGCACCGTCTGCGACGTCTCGGTCGTCTCCTCCTGCCGCGTCAGTGCCGTAACGGGCAGCGGCTCCATTTCTATCTGCACGTCAATGCGGTCAAGCATCGGTCCGCTGATGCGCGACAGATACCGTGCAATCTGCGTCTGCGTACACCGGCAGACGCGCTCC
>JAHZHV010000067.1 GCA_019420085.1 Christensenella sp. | reverse complement strand
ATAACAGCGCATTGCACGCGCAAGCGCCTCCGGATTGGACGTGTCTATTTGCAGCGGCAAATCGCATACACCCTGCACGGCACATACCACCTGCGGCAACACCTGCGATTCGTCAATATCAGGCAGGCCGGCATTGACATCCAGAATATGTGCGCCGCGGGCCTGCTGGCGGACGGCTTCGGCCAAAATGTAGGAAAGATCGCCGCTTCGAAGCGCATTTTTCAGTTTTGGTTTTCCCGTCGGATTGATCCGTTCTCCGATTAATGCGCCGTCCCTGCCAATGGTTACGGCATGCGTATAAGAACACACCACCGGTACGTGCGCATTACGCGGTGCGCACGGATGCATGGAAGCTGTTTTGCGCACCGTCTTTTCAATGTATTCCGGCGTCGTGCCACAACAACCGCCTAAAATTGTCGCACCGCAGGCAGCTATGCGCACCATTTCATCGGAAAAACTTTCGGCATCCACATCAAACACCGCACCATCGGCTCCCGCACGCGGTAAACCGGCATTCGGATTGACAATTACCGGCACATGCGCACAAGCCACAAGACGCGGTACCACGCTTTGGAGCATCTGCGCCGGTCCCAGGGAACAATTGACACCCACCGCATCTACGCCGAGGCCCTCCGCCATCGCCACAACCGCCTCCGGCGATGCCCCCGTCATAAGCCTTGCGCTTTCATCAAATACCGTAGTTAAAAATACCGGCAATGTGCTGTTTTCCCGTGCAGCAAGCACCGCCGCCTTTGCCTCGTACAGATCATTCATCGTCTCCACGAGGATAACGTCCGCACCACCCTGCACCGCCGCGCGCACATTACGTGCAAACAGCGCCACTGCTTCCTCAAAATCAAGATCTCCAAGCGGTCGCAGCAGCCGCCCCAACGGCCCCATGTCAAAGGCGATATAGCGTGTTTTATCCCCGCCGTGTGCATCACGTGCCGCCTTTGCATGAGAAAGCGCCGCCAGAATCATTTCCTCGACATTGTCAAATTTCAGCGCATTTGCCCCAAATGTATTCGTCGTGATGAAATCCGCGCCAGCAGCAAGATACTGCGCATGCAGCGCGCGAATACACTCGCCATGACTTAAATTCCACATCTCCGGTGCTTCGCCCGGCGCAAGACCCATCTTTTGCAGCATCGTACCGCTTCCGCCGTCAAAATACAGTATCTGCCGTCCAAGCTGTTGTCGAAGTTTCATTTTTCCTCCACCTTCCGAAAAGGACAATCACGCTTATCACACGCCCTGCAGCCTGACGTCTGCATTGCGGATACACCGCCGATACCGGCAATCGCCGTCACCGATTTTCGCGGCGTCATCTGCAGCGTTCGGGTTAGCGTCACACCGACTTTACGCGGTGCATCAAGATAACGAACAAGCTGTTCCTGCACCGCAAGAGGCAGATCCCCATAACCCGGACTGAACCGCGGCCGCAGTTTTTCACAAGTTTTTTGCTCCAGCATTGCGCACAGCGCATCACAGAAGGACTCAATTGCCGCCGTAGCCACGGCATCCAGCACAAGCGCACGCGACGGCGCAATCGCCGCCTGGGTTGCAATACACCGATCAATTTGTACGCCAAGTGTTGCACAAAGCACATATGCCTGCGCACAACCGCACAGATTGCGCCGCAATGCCACAGAAGACACATGCGCAAAGCCTGCATCCAGCGTTGTTCCGTCATCATGCAGATCTACACTTGCGTAACAGGCACGAAAACGTGCTTGGCATAAAACAGTCTGCTCTGCCTCTTGAAGCAATGCACGCACCTGACCCGTGGGTTCCTGTGTGCCATAGCCCAGATATCTGCATGCCTCACGCATATCGATTTGTACATGCGGCAGTTCAAAAATTTGGATTACACCGTTCATTTCAAGATTTCAGACAATCCGCTTTGAATCGTACGTGCCACGTCGGCATTATTCATCGAATAGACATGCACTGCGTTAACACCGTTTGCATAAAGATCGATGATCTGTTCCATTGCATACGCAATCCCCGCCTGCCGCATTGCAGCAGGACGATCACCATATCGCTCGACAATGCGCAAAAAACGTTGCGGCAGCGCTGTGCCTGAAATGTCACAAATACGGCGAATCTGTTTGGGATTGGTCACCGGCATGATCCCTGCAACAACCGGCACACGGATTCCAGCTTCCCGAATGCGATACAAAAAGTTATACAGAATGTTATTGTCAAAAAACATCTGTGTCGTCAAAAACGAACAACCGCATTCCACCTTATGCTTCAAATATCCGATATCAGCAAATGAGCTTTCACTTTGCGGATGTCCCTCCGGATAACAGGCTGCACCGATACAGAACCCGCCAAAGTCACGGATCGTCTCAATCAATTGTGCCGCATAGGCATATTCTCCCGGCGTGTCCATGCCCTTTGGCATATCACCGCGCAGCGCAAGAATGTTATCCACACCAAGGTCACGCAGTTGGCGCAGCATGTCGGTAATCTGTGCATGCGTAGAAGAGATACAGCTTAAATGGGCCAACGCCGGCACGCCGTAGTCGTTTTGAATATGTGCCGCGATATTCCCCGTGTAAGCAGAAGTTCCCCCGCCTGCGCCGTATGTGACGCTCATATAAGAAGGTGACA
>JAHZHV010000066.1:382-2139 GCA_019420085.1 Christensenella sp. | reverse complement strand
CGCTCAAACCTGCGCTCATTCCCGGCGAGACGCTGGAAGTGCAGCTTCTGCGTGAGGGCAAGGAGCCGGGACAGGCTGTCGGATATCTCGCCGACGGCACCATGGTCGTCGTGGACGAGGCCACGGACTTTATCAGTCAGCAGGTCCATGTCGAGGTCACAAGCATGCTGCAGACCTCCGCCGGACGCATGATCTTTGCCAAGCTCGCTTAAAAACATACAAAAAACCACACAGCCGCCTGCAGGAGCAGCTTTTCTTCCTGCAGACGGCCTTTTTTTATCCCTGCATATCCTTCTTCCCCGCGCCGTAGCGCAATGTCCGATACAGCGTCGTTCCCGTTTCCAGCAGGCAAAACAGCGTAAACAGCGCAAGCAGCGCCTGCGGCGCATACGAAGCATAGGCCGTATATGCCGCGGCCTGCGGGAACGCCTGCACCAATTCCTGCGTAAGCATCGGGTTCCAAAGCGGCAGCACGCGAAAAAGCAGCACGTACAGCGCGATCTGCACGGCGGTGCAAAGCACGCTGCTGACAAGAACCGTCCGGGAATACACGCCCGACGTCAGGCGGACGATCTCATCGATCATGCCGGCTGCAAGGCAGAGCAGGAACACGGGCAAAATGGCGTCCCAGGCCGCCAGGTTGAACAGCGCAATCGTGCGCACGCCGTCCCCGACCCGATAGACAATCGAGAAAAACTGCGGCGCAAAGATGAGCAGCACGCCAAACAGCACGCTGAACACGATGCCCACAATGCAGTCACCGCGGTCGATCCGCGCCTTTGGATGCGGCACCGATGACAGCGCCGCGGGCGTCCAGGCCGCCTTCTCCGGCGCAGGAACGCGGACATTGCGCCGCTGCAGGACGGCAAAGACAGCCGTCAGCGCGCCGAATACGCTCACCCCCACCGACAGCGTCTCGATCACACAGCTTCCCACGCCGGCAAGCAGCGCAAGGGTATCGTGCGCATGCAGCGCCGCCTGTACGACGCCGATGACAAAAATCGGGATCAGCGCGCAAAGCAGCACCACGCGCACCATAAAGATAAAGGCGTCGTAGTACGCCGGCCCGATCAGATACGGCTGCACGCCGCGCCGCTGCGCCGCATAAACCGCCGGGTCGCCCAGATGCGTCAGCACGGCCTGTATGTCGCCCATGTCCTCCAGCATATCGCCGATCAGCTCTTCCAGCTCCAGCGCCGCCTCGCGCCGCTGCGCGCGGGGAAGGCGCCGCGTCACCTGATAGATGTAGCGCTGCATCCACTCTTTTTCCTGATTCGTCATGTCTCCTCCTTTGAAAGCAACTGCGTCATCGCGCCGCAAAGCTGCTGCCACTGCGCCCGCAGCCGGCGGTACACCTGCTCCCCCTGCGCCGTGCGGCAATAGTACTTGCGCGGCCGCGCATCGGCGGTATCCCATCTGCTTTGCAGCAATCCCTGCGCTTCCAGCCTTCGCAAAAGCGGATACAGCGTGTTCGGGTCGGCGTCGACGCCGCTTTGTTCCAGTATCTGTACCAGCGCATAGCCGTATCGCGGCTGCTCCGTCTGACTGAGCACGCACAGCGCAAGCATACCCCGCCGAAGCTCCGTACAAAGCGCAATGCCTGCGTCCTTTTGTTCTCCCATGCGCGCACCTCCATGGCATCACTATACTGTATATCACACAGTATTGTCAAGAATAAAATATTGTTTTTGGACAAAACGAACCCCGACGGGCAAATGCCTGTCGGGGTTCGTGCTTGCGGCCGCAAAGCGGACCGG
>JAHZHV010000066.1:0-372 GCA_019420085.1 Christensenella sp. | reverse complement strand
ATGCCTGCGCCCTTATTCATTTCTTCCGGCTTGGCGCATGCGCGTTTTCTTCACCGCGGCCAGTACCGGTCGATTTCCCGCTGCATATTCTGCCGTCCGACCGGATTCATCGTGTGCAGGAAAACCGGGTAATAGCTTTGACGTGCGGCAAGCCAGTCGATCAGCCGGATTCCGTCGCCGCCGTCCCGGGCGTAATCGCCAAGGTCGTGATCGCAGTCGATAACCGCAATGAAAAGTCCCGCGCGTTCACAAGATTCGATACGGCGAATCGCCGCGTTGACGCTTCTGCACCAGATGTATCCCCGCGGCGCCTCCCGCACGTCGTCCAGCCAGATCGAAACTGTCTTCATCTGCCGCGCACCCGCATCTTTT
>JAHZHV010000065.1 GCA_019420085.1 Christensenella sp. | reverse complement strand
CGCGCCGCTCTTCTGCATTTTCTTGACCAGCTCCTCACCGTACTTGGTGGGATGCAGCTCCAGGAATGCCTGACCAAAGCAGGCAGAGAACGTGGGCGTGGGCTCGGTAATGCCGCGCTCCGTGCCGGCCAGCTTGGAGGTGAAACCAGACAGGAAGTAATACTGCGTCTGCTCCGGCGTCAGAATGGAAACGGGGGGCAGGACGCCAAAGGCGTCAGCAGAAAGGAAGATGACATCCTTCGCATCGGGACCGGCAGAGACAGGGCGTACACTCTTCTCGATGTGATCGATGGGAGAAGACACGCGCGTGTTCTCGGTAACGGAACCATCGTCAAAATCGCAGTGGCCGTTTTCATCGACCGTGACGTTTTCAAGCAGTGCGTTGCGCTTGATAGCGTTGTAGATATCGGGCTCAGAATCTTTGTCCAGGTTGATGACCTTGGCGTAGCAGCCACCCTCAAAGTTGAAGACGCCGTTGTCATCCCAGCCGTGCTCGTCATCGCCGATGAGCAGGCGCTTGGGATCGGTGGACAGTGTGGTCTTGCCGGTGCCGGACAAACCGAAGAACAGCGCCGTATTCTCGCCGTTCATATCCGTGTTTGCGGAGCAGTGCATGGACGCCATGCCGCGCAGAGGCAGGTAATAGTTCATCATGGAGAACATGCCCTTCTTCATCTCGCCGCCATACCAGGTATTGAGGATAACCTGTTCGCGGGAAGTAAGGTTGAAGATTGCAGCCGTTTCGGAATTCAGGCCCAGCTCCTTGTAGTTCTCAACCTTGGCCTTGGATGCATTGTAGCAAACAAAGTCAGGCTCAAAGTTCTCCAGCTCCTCGGCGGTGGGCTCGATGAACATGTTTTTCACGAAGTGCGCCTGCCATGCGACTTCCATGATGAAGCGGATTGCCATGCGGGAGTCGGGATTGGTGCCGCAGAATACATCCACGACGAACAGTCTCTTACCGGACAGCTCTTCCAATGCAAGCTTTTTGCAGGCGTCCCAGGCTTCCTGCGAAGCGGGCTTATTATCGTTTTTGAAGTCGTCGCTGGTCCACCATACAGTATCTTTGGAGGTATCGTCAAGAACGATGAACTTGTCCTTGGGCGAACGTCCAGTATAGATACCGGTCATCACGTTGACAGCGCCAAGATCCGTGACCTGACCCTTTTCATAGCCTTCCAGACCGGGTTTGGTCTCCTCTTCAAACAAGGTTTCATAAGAAGGGTTGTAAACAATTTCGGTCGTTCCGGTGATACCGTACTTACTCAAATCAATCTTTGGCATGTTGCGTGACCTCGTTTCTTGTGAAATATTTCTCCAGTTGCAGAAAATACATCCTGCATATGGAATTCTACCTCTATTATAACCACAGTACAGGGGATAAAGTCAATTGAAAAAACACGGCAAATCCGCTTTCTGCAATGCAAAATAACACATTTGGCCCGCAATGTTTCGATTTTGCAAGCCTCTGTTTTTCGTTGTATACAGGCTTTGTGGTATTTGTATCGTATTTCATGTAGGGGCCCATTAAAAAGACATGAAGATTGGAAAGGACGGAGGCAATCGGTTTAAACTGCGGCAGAAGGGGATTTGCATACGGGATATGGATGATACATATTTTATGGCGGAATGCAAAAAAACGGATTGGGCGAAATGCCCAATCCGTTTTTGAGAGGTTACTTTTTCAGATGTTCTGATAAAAGGTCGATGGCTTCCGTATAACCGTCAAAACCGTGTCCGGCGATTGTCGCAATACAGGCTTGCCGCACAAAGGAGATTTGCCGGAAATCCTCCCGCGTGGAGACGTCGGAAATGTGTACTTCGACGGTGGGAATGTTGACTGCTTTGAGTGCGTCCAAAAGCGCGACGGAGGTATGTGTATAGGCTGCCGGATTAAAGACGATTCCGTCGATCGCTCCCAATGCGCTTTGAATGCGGTCCACAAGCGAACCCTCGTGATTGGATTGATAGAATTCCACATCGATACCACGGGCGGCGCAGTGCGCACGGATGTGTGCAAGCAGCGCGTCATAGCTTTGTGAACCGTAAAGCGCGGGTTCACGGATGCCGAGCATGTTGATATTGGGACCGTTTAAAACCAGAATTTTCATGCCTGATGCGCCTCCCAAATGCGTTTTGCGACGATTTCAGGTGTCGTGTCGTTTGCAATCGTGACGTCTGCAGCCGCGCGATACACAGGCATGCGCGTGCGCTCCAGCGACTCCAGATCAACGGAGAGAGGACGTCCATTGGTGGGCAGAAGGCTGCGCTCGCGTGTCAGCAGATAAAGACGTCCGTTTTGCGACAGTGCGCGGCGATTTTCTTCGAAAAGCGGCGTGCCGCCGCCGCAGGCGATAATGGCGCCGCTTTGTTGTCCGGCAAGGCGTGCCTGTTCTGCCTCCAGTGCGCGGAAGTGCGCTTCACCATACTGCGTGATCAGCTGCGGCACACTCTTGCCTGCGGCGCGGGCGACTTCTTCGTCCAGATCGATCAGCGGCCGTCCGGTAAGCTGATGCAGTTGCTGCGCAATGTGCGTTTTGCCACAGCCGGGCATGCCGATTAACACGATGTTTTCCACCTGTGCGGCAATTTGACGGAAGATGCCGTCGGTGACGTCATCCTGCGGTGCGTGACGGAAAAAGCGGGCAGAGGCAACGACTGCCTGCGCCACCAGCATTGCAAGACCGCCTGCGGCGGGAATCCCATGTGCAAGCGCATCCTGTACAAGTGCCGTGCGCATGGGGTTGTAAACCACATCTAAAACGCCCTGCAGGGCGTCAAACGCTTCCACGGATACGGCGGCAGCGCCGTTTTTGGGATACATACCAAGCGGTGTGGTGTTGACAAGGATGTCCGCGTCGCGGTGGCGATCAAGATTTTCATAGTTATCTGCGCCGCTGCGGGAAATGACGACAATCTGCCCTGCACCCATTTTGCGCGCACAATAACAGACCGTACGGCTTGTTGCACCGGAGCCAAGTACGATAACTTTGCGTCCCTGAAAATCAATGCCGGTACGCCGCGCCAGATACAAAAAACCATCACAGTCGGTGTTGTCGCCCACGATTCCCTCGTCGGTAAAGCAAAGTGTATTGACGCCGCCAATTTCCTTTGCCGCATCCGTCAGGCGTGCGCAGTAGGGAATGACGGTTTTTTTATAGGGCAGCGTGACATTGAGTCCTCCAAGATCCTTTTGCTGCAGGAATGCGGCAATCTGATCGGGTTCCAGCGGGTAAAGCTGATAGTCATAGTCACCCAGCAGCGCATGAATCCGCGGTGACCAGCTGTGTCCAAGTGGGTTTCCAATCAATCCGTATCGCATAATGTGCCTCTTTATATGCTTAAAGTTCGCTGTAGTTGCCAAGGAAACTGAAGTATTCATCCGTATCGGACAGTTCGCCCAGAAGATGCAGAACATCCGTAGATACGACGGATGCCTCTACATCCAGATAGAACATGAACTCAAAATCGCGGCCGGCGATGGGACGGCTTTCCAGTTTGGTGATATTCAATCCCAGCGCTGCAAATTTGGCAATCATGCGATACAGCGCACCGGGCGTATGCGGCAGCGTGAACATCAGGCTTAACCGATTGGCACCGGGATAGATCGCCATGTCTTTGGAGATGCAGATAAAGCGCGTATAGTTGTTTTCGCGGTTCTGAATATGATCGGCAACCGAACACAGACCGTAGAGACCGGCGCAGTTATGCGAACAGATAGCCGCCACATCGCTGCGCTCGGACTGCGAGACAGACAGCGCGGCTTCCGCCGTATTGGCGCAGGGCGTGATGCGCACATCCTTGAGCGAAGACAGGTATTTGCTGCACTGACCGATTGCCTGTTCATGGGAGAAGATTTCACGCACCTGATCAAGACGCGTACCGGGTTTGACCATCAGACAGTGATCGATGTGCAGGCGAAGCGAACGCACGATATGGAACTGATAACCGCGCATCAGATCATACACGGCGCCGACGGAACCGTAAGAGCTGTTTTCAATCGGCAGCACGCCAAAGGCGCAAAGACCGCTTTGCACGGCTTGGAAGACGCCCTCAAAGTTCTTGCAGTACATGATGTCTGCGGCGGAGAATAACTTATCGCATGCAAGCTGGGAGTATGCGCCCTGCACACCCTGGCAGGCGACGACTGCGCGACGGGGGAACAGGGCGGGCGTGTTCTTTACGGCGTCCTGTACACGCTGCATGAAGGCTGCGCCGTGCGTACTTTGGCGCGTCTGGTAGGAACGGCTCAGATCAAAGAGCGTGGAGAACAGCACGCGCGTATAGTCTTCCAGTTCTTCGCCGGCAAGGTCGCTGACGCGCTGCAGCACTTTACGTTCGCGTTCAGGATCGTAAACGGGCAGTTTTTCCTGCTTTTTGCACTGGGCGATATCGGCGCAAAGCGCCATACGGCGGCGGAACAGATCGACAATCTGTTCGTCGACGGTATCGATTTGGGTGCGAAGTTCATTCATTTGCATGGTGTTTGATTCTCCTTATTATGGCGTTGTAACAGGGTGTTTGGCAATAGATCAGAATCGGTTGCGCGTATCGCAAAGAAGAAGGTCAAGGGCCACGCAGGCGGCGGCTGCCTCGACACAAGGTACGGCACGCACGACGATGCACGGATCGTGCCGTCCGGGGACGACGAGCGTCGTTTCACAGTTTTTGGCAAGATCAACACTTTGCTGCGGCACGCTGATGGACGGTGTGGGTTTGAAGGCAGCGCAGAATACAACCGGCATGCCGGTTGTGATGCCGCCGAGGATGCCGCCGCACTGGTTGGTTTTTGTGCGCACGCAGCCGTCTGTAAGGCAGAAAGCGTCGTTTGCCTGGGAACCGCGAAGCTGTGCAAATGCAAAGCCTGATCCAAAGCTGAGTCCTTTGACGGCGGGGATGCCGAATACGGCGCGCGCAATGCGATTTTCCACGCCGTCAAACATGGGATCGCCCAATCCGGCAGGAAGTCCCGTTATGGCGCATTCAATCACGCCGCCGACGGAGTCACCGGCGCGTTTTGCACAGAGGATGCGGGCCTGCATGGCGCCAATGACGCTTTCATCATTGACGCACAGTGTGCGTTCTGCGGCTGCCTGAAAGTCGCGGGACGAGACGCTGACGGGATCAAAGGGCGTGTCATGAACCGATCCAATCTGTGCGATATGCGCGCCTACATGGATGCCGCGCCGTGCCAGTATCTGAGACGCGATGCCGCCTGCGATGCACAGCGGCGCGGTCAGCCGTCCGGAAAAATGTCCGCCGCCGCGCATGTCACAGGCGTCGCCATAGCGCATGCGCGCCGTGTAATCGGCATGACCGGGACGGGGGACATCGCGCATCGGCGCATAGTCGCCGCTTCGCATATCCGTGTTTTCAATGACGGCGCAAAGCGGACTTGCGGCAGTGCGCCCATTGCAGATTCCGCTTAAAAAACGCGGTATATCCGCCTCGCGCCGGGCAGTGGACAATGTACTTTGTCCCGGCGCGCGCCGGGCAAGAAATGCCTGCAATGCAGTTTCGTCAATCGGTTCACCGGCGGGCAGGCCTTCGATGACGACGCCAATACCGGCGCCGTGCGACTGGCCGAAAATCGAAACGCGCAGTGTTTCACCAAAGAAGGACGCCATCTGTTTTTCCTCCCAATGTCTGATAATCCGCGTAAAAGGCGGGGTATGATTTGGTGATGGCCATCGGCCGTGTCAGCGTGCTTGGCTTTTGGCATGCAGAGGCCAAAACGGCCGTCATCATGGCAATGCGGTGATCGTCAAAGCTGTCTGCCGTGCCGCCGCCTGGAATGCAGCCTTCAATGTGCAGCGCATCGGCACAGACGCTTGCACGCGCACCCAATGCGCAGAGCGTCTGGCACACGCTTTGCAGGCGATCGGATTCCTTCATGCGTAGCCGTGCACAGTTTTCAATCCGCGTACAGCCGTGCGCAAACGCCGCAACGGCGGCGATGGGGGGGACAAGATCGGGAATATCGTCTGCATCCAATGAAATGGCACAAAGTTCGCCGCGCCGGACGGTGCAGCTGTCTGTATCCTGATCTACCTGTGCGCCGAAGCGGTGCAGAATGTCTGCAATCTGCGCGTCACGCTGCAGACTGTCACGCTGCAGATTGCACACGCGCACGGGACCTGCCAGTGCGCCGGCACATAGCAGGAATGCCGCGCCGGACCAGTCACCCTGCACGCGCAGCACCTTTGGCGCACGATAATGCTGATCGCCGGGGACGAGATAGCCGTCCTGCTGCGGATGGATGATGATGCCGAAGCTTTCCAGTGTTTGCAGCGTCATTTGCACATAACCGGCTGAAGAAAGCGGTGTTTCAAGCCGGATGCGGCTGTCGCCGTGCAGCAGCGGCAGCGCAAATAAAAGACCGGAAATGTACTGCGAGGAAAGATTCCCCGGCAGTGTATATAAGCCGCTTTTCAGACGCCCCAGAAGATGCAGCGGTGTATGAGACGCATCGGATTGTACGCCGTTTTCAGCCATTGTTTTGATCAGTGCGGCAAGCGGACGTGCATTGAGCTGCTGCTGTGCCGACAGGCTGGCTTGCGCATACAGCGCGGCGGTGACGGGAAGCAGGAATCGCAGCGTCGAACCGCTTTGCCCGCAGAAAAGCGCCGGTTTGCGCAGAGGATCGGCTGTAATGGGCGTGACATTGATATTGCATAAGGTTTCGCTGCCTTCCATGGAAAGCTTTGCACCCAAGGCTTCCAGACAGGCGCATGTGGCGCGTACATCGTCGCACATGCCGACGCCTTCAATGCGGCAGGGCGTATCGCAAAGCGCTGCGGCGATCAGTTTGCGATGCGCATCGGATTTGGAGGGGGGCGCCTGGATGACGCCGTGCAGCGCAGCGGGGAAAAAACGCATGGCATTCATTGTGCGATCCCCGCTTTAAACCAGTCGGCAAGTTCACATACAGGAATCTGATGCAGGAGGCATGCGCCGATTTTGACCGGTACGACGAGCGTCAGTGTGTCGGCGCTTCGCTTTTTATCCGACAGTGCGGCCTGTGCAAGAGATTGGGCGTCGAATGTACAGTCAACGGGCAGTCCCTGTGCAGTCAAAAGCGCCTGCAGGCGCGCAGTCATCGGCGCTTGCGCCATTCCCATGCGCTCGCTGGCTCGGGCGATGATGACCATGCCGATTGCAACCGCGTGTCCATGGCTGATGCGCAGTCCGGACAGCGCTTCAATTGCATGCGCCGCCGTGTGTCCGAGGTTGAGGAACTGCCGCTTGCCGTGATCCTGTTCATCGCCGCGGACGTAGTCATCCTTCATCTGTACGCATGCGCGTACAAGCGGCGCGATATCGTCACCGCGGCGGAACCGTTCAAAACAGGCAAAGAGCGCCTCATCACGCAGGACACCGTATTTAATCGACTCGGCAAGTCCGTCGCGGAAGATGTCATCGGGGAGGGTTTCAAACGTGTCACAGTCGCACAGAACGAGTGAAGGCTGATGGAATGCGCCGCAAAGGTTTTTGCCCATTTTTAAATTTACCGCGGTTTTGCCGCCGACGGAAGAATCTACTGCGGCAAGCAGCGTTGTAGGAAGCTGCACAAAGCGGATGCCCCGCAGGTAGATGGCGGCGGCAAGCCCGGCAAGGTCGCCCGTTACGCCGCCGCCAAGGGCGACAATCAGATCTGTGCGTGTGATATGCGCCTGAGCCAGCGCCTCTAAAAGCGTGACAAGCGTCTCGGTGGATTTGGACTGCTCACCATGTGGAAATACAAACGTCTCCACCCGATAGCCGGCCTGGATAAGGGAAGTGCGTACCCGTGAAGCGTACAGCGTTTCCACGTGGTCGTCACATACAAGCATGACGGTGCAGGGCGGCGCAACGGTGCGGATTGCCTCTGCGCAGCCGGACAGCAGGTTGCGCCCGATTGTGACGGTATAGGGCGTTTGTGTATGAATCGGTACATGATAGGGCGCGTTGGTTGCTTTTGACATGGCTTTATTCCTTTCTTGCGCTTCTTTGCGTTAAATACGTCTTGCGCAGACGCCCCTGCTGCAAAAGCGTAAAGAGCGTTTTTTCATCCCGGCGTTCCAATGCGTCCGCGTATTCACAAAGGCGGCTGCAAAGACTGCGTACTTCCTCTGACAGATAGTCGGCGTTATCCAGAAACAACTGTGTCCACATGGTCTCATTCAGATACGCCACACGCGTCATGTCCGCAAAGCTTCCGGCGGAAAAACCGTCATGTTCCAATGCCGCGGGGCTTTTGACATAGGCGCTTGACAGTACGTGTGCCAGCTGCGACGTATAGGCAATGATCCGATCATGTTCCAAGGGCGTGCTGCGGCATATGCCTCCAAAGCCAAGGGACACAAAGAACGCTTCCAGCTGCGCGTCAAGATCTTCCGGTACATCTGTCAGGATCATGGATGCGCCGTCAAACAGTGATGCGGTTGCGGCATTGTAGCCGCTTTGTTCACGTCCAGCCATCGGATGCCCGCCGACATAGCGGAAACCGTATTGTGCGGCAAGATCGCAGAGCGCGGGCGAGACAGCACGTTTGACGCCGCAGCAATCGATTACCACGCAATGTGCGGGAATTCTTGGGGCATGCTGCTGCATCCAGGCGATTGTTGCCTGCGGATACAGTGCAACAAGGAGCATATCGCATGCGGCGCAGGTTTCCGCTGTCAGTGCTTCATCGAGTACTTTTTCCTGACAGGCGCGCTGAACAAGCGCGGCATCAAGATCGCAGCCCAGAATGCGGCAGTTGGTTTTTTGACGGATGGTTTTGGCAAATGATCCGCCGATTAAACCCAGTCCGACAATGCCGATGCAGGCAAAGCCGCTGTTGCGGTTTGATTCCATGGCTTGCATCTTCCTCTCTGTTATGCGCCGCATGCCGTAAGGGTATCGCGTACGCAATCTACTTTCTTTTTCAATGCCGCAAATGCTTCCGGTGTCAGGGACTGCTTGCCGTCGCATAATGCGTGCGCCGGATCGTTATGCACTTCAATGATTAACCCGTCGGCGCCTGCGGCGGTTGCAGCCAGCGACATCGGCGCGACCAGATCGGCGCGTCCGGTGGAGTGACTGGGATCGACAATGACCGGAAGATGCGAAAGATGTTTCAGTACCGGTACTGCACAAACATCCAGCACATTCCGCGTATAGGTTTCAAAACCGCGGATGCCGCGTTCACACAAAATGACCTGTTCGTTCCCGCCCGCCATGATGTATTCGGCGCTCATCAAAAGTTCTTCAAATGTGCTCATCAGTCCGCGCTTGAGAAGGACCGGCTTGCGGGTGGTGCCAAGCTCCTTTAAAAGTTCAAAGTTTTGCATGTTGCGTGCGCCAACCTGAATGACGTCAACGTCTTCAAACAATGGGAGCTGAGAGATGTCCATGATTTCCGTGACGATTGGCAGACCCGTTTCGCGTTTGGCAAGAGATAAAAGACGCAGACCTTCTGCCCGAAGGCCTTGGAATGCATAGGGCGATGTGCGCGGTTTGAATGCCCCGCCGCGAAGCATATCGGCGCCTGCGTCGCGTACGGCGCATGCTACGGCACAGATTTGTTCTTCCGATTCTACGGAACAGGGTCCGGCGATCGTCATGAAGTGCCCGCCGCCAATCTTGCGCCCGGCGACTTCGATTACCGTATCCTGCGGATGGAATTTGCGGTTGGCATTTTTATACGGTTCCTGAATTCGTTTGACGTCTTCTACGATATCCAGCGCACGTACAAGATCGATATCAAGCCGTGATGTGTCGCCGACAAGCCCCAGGACAGTCTGTGCGCTGCCGCGGGAGACGTGCAGCTCAAAGCCCTGTTGTGTCAGCCAGTCGGACAAGTGACGCATCTGTTGTTCGGTCGCACTTTGTTTGATAAGAATGATCATATTTCGTATCCAACCTTTCTTCTTCTTTTTCTGCCATGGATGTCTGCCGCCGCTTCCATCAAAAAAGCCCCGCAGCGGGTTTGCTGCGGGGCTTCGTCAAAGCGTATGGCGAACGCTTACGCACCTTGCACGACAATTCGTGATGCAGTCAAACCCAAAAAAGCCTTGCTAAAAAAGTAAGCAAAGCCATAAAAGAAAAAATAGACTGCACGGAACGTATGGTTCATGGTTTCAAACTCCTGCTTGTCGGATGCTCACCTGGCATCTCTAAGCATTTTTTACAATAGCACGATGCATTCGCCTTGTAAAGCATTTTTTTATATTTTTTAGCCGGACGGCAATACAACAAAGGCGCCATGCAGCGCATGACGCCTTGACAAGATTCACCGGGGAAAAAGTGTATTGCGATGCGGTTCCAATACTTTCAGCAGGAACAATCCCAATATGGCACAGGCGCCGACCTCTCCGATCAAGACCGTCAGTGCAAGATACCACAGCGAACCGGGAACGCCATAGACCAGACGCAGAACGAACGGTACGATGACGGTGTTGGATATAATTGGCGGTATGCAGGCAAGATACCGGCACTTATGCCGCAGCGCCCAGGTGCCCAGTGCGCCAAGCAGTGTGGCAAGCGAGCCAAATACGATGTCCCATACGGCACATCCGGTCAGAAGGTTGGCAAGCGCACAGCCGACAAAAAGACCGGGAATTGCCGCAGGCGTAAAGTACGGCAGAATGGTCAGCATTTCCGAAAGACGCAGCTGAATGGCGCCGCTTGCAAGCCCCATCAGGGCGCTGACATACGTCAGAACACAGTACAGTGCGGCAATCAGCGCAGCCTGCGCAAGGAAACGGGTTTGGGTTTGTTTCATGACAAAAAGTCCTCCTGTAGTTTTGTTTTACGCGAGGAAGGTTTCGAACTCGCGGTGTGTTTTCGACACACAAGGACGAGTATAGCATAAAATGTGTCTGATGCAAGTGAAAAAATGGCAAATCACTGCGCGCGTTGACGTGCCTGTCTGCGCACGATATAATATAGAGAACGTCGGCAAAAAACGGCATGAATGTCGAGATGGCGACATAGAATCTCTTATCATGGAAAAACAAATCGTTTGGAGGATAAATATGGCGCGAATGTTTGGAACGGACGGCGTGCGCGGTGTAGCGGGCAGCGAACTGACAAGCGAGCTTGCCTATGCATTGGGGCAGGCGGGCGCCGTCGCGCTGCGCAAGGGGCAGACGCCGCCGCGCATTTTAATCGGGCGCGACACCCGTATTTCGGGATGCATGTTGGAATCTGCGCTTGTGGCAGGTATTTGTTCCGTGGGAGGTACTGCGGTCATTGCAGGTGTTGTTCCCACGCCGGCTGTTGCATATCTGACGCGTACAGGTGGATTTGATGCAGGAGCGGTGATCTCGGCCAGTCATAACAGTTTTGAGTTTAACGGGATCAAGTTTTTTGATGCGGATGGCTACAAACTGCCCGACGCGATGGAGGATGAGATTGAGCGTCTGGTGCGAAGCGATGACGTGCCAAACGGGACCGGACGTGATATTGGCACGCGGGTAGAATTGGACGGTGCGGCGCAGCGGTATGTGGATTTTGCCTGCTCGACATTGGGCGGACTTTCGCTTTGTGGGATGCGCATTGTATTGGACTGTGCGAACGGGGCTTCCAGTGGTGTGGCGCCGGCGGCGCTGCGTGCATTGGGGGCGGATGTTGAGGTGCTGCACGATACGCCGGACGGGTTTAACATCAACGAACGCTGCGGTTCGACGCACATGCAGTCACTGTGCGATCGTGTGCGGCAGCGGGGAGATTGTATTGGCATCGCATTTGACGGTGATGCGGATCGGATGCTGGCGGTTGATGAACAGGGTAATATTGTAGACGGCGACGTCATCATGACGATCTGTGCCTGTGATATGCGCGATCGCGGCGCGCTTGCGAAAAATACCGTCGTTGTGACGGTAATGAGCAATATGGGCATGCAGATTGCCGCTTATCGGGAAGGATTGCAGCTTGTCAAAACCGCTGTTGGCGATCGCTATGTCCTGGAGAAGATGCGTCAGGATGGATACAATTTCGGCGGAGAGCAAAGCGGGCATATGATCTTCCTGGATCATAATACCACAGGAGATGGATTGGTCAGCGCTTTGCAGCTTTGCGGTGTCATACAGCGGAGTAAAAAAACGCTGCATGCGCTTTCCGGCGTGATGCGGGTGCTTCCGCAGGTGCTGGTTAATGCCCGCATTGACAGCGAAAAACGTCGCATTTATGGGGAAGATCCCGTTATTGCGGCGCAGATTCGCAATCTGGAGCGCAAATACGATGGCACCGGACGTGTACTGATTCGTCTTTCGGGGACGGAGCCGCTGGTACGGGTTATGCTGGAAGGTGAGGATTTGCAGGAGATGACGCGCGATGCAAATGCGCTTGCGGATCTCATGCGGGAGAGACTTGTTTGAATTTTGTATCCATAAAAAATGGAAAAACGGCGGTCATGCAGACGTGACCGCCGCTTTGCTTGCAAAGATACAGCGCATTTGTCATAATGAAGAAGAAAATATCGGGTTTTTACCGAGGAAAAGCGGAGGAAGTTGCATGCGAAAACCACCGGTTTTATGGATTGTGATTCCCTGCTATAATGAGCAGGAAGTTTTACCGGTTACAACGCCGATTTTTTTGCAGAAGTTGCAGGATTTAACACAGAAACAAATGATTGACGCACAAAGCTGCATATTATTCGTTAATGACGGAAGTCGTGACGGTACATGGGAAATGATCTGTGACCTTGCTGCTGCACATGAAAATGTGCGTGGAATCAGCTTGAGCCGCAATCGTGGGCATCAAAACGCGTTGCTTGCCGGACTGATGGAGGCAAAGGATGCCTGTGATGCGACAATCAGCGTCGATTGCGATGGACAGGATGATCCCAATGCGATGGATGAGATGGTGCGCGCCTATCTGGATGGCTGTGATGTGGTCTATGGTGTGCGCAGCACGCGGGACACGGACACCTTTTTCAAGCGCACCAGCGCACAGGCCTTTTATAAATTGATGCGCGGTATGGGGGTGGACAGCGTCTACAATCATGCGGATTATCGCCTGCTTTCCGCACAGGCTTTGGACGGGCTTGCACAGTTTCACGAGGTAAATCTGTTTTTGCGCGGCATGATACCGCTGGTCGGATTTAAGAGTACGAGCGTGTATTATGCGCGGCACGAGCGTCTTGCGGGTAAGAGCCACTATCCGCTTTCGAAAATGCTGGCGCTGGCGTTGGACGGCATCACGAGCCTTTCCACCCGTCCTATTCGCATTGTTACAACGTTGGGCTTTTTTGTCACGATCATCAGTTTTTGCGGTGTGATCTGGTCGCTTGTGTGCCATGCTGTCGGTGCCGCGGTTGCAGGCTGGGCATCGATTGTGACAATTCTGTGTTTCCTGGGCGGCATTCAGCTGCTCAGTATCGGTGTTGTGGGAGAGTATGTGGGCAAGATCTACCTTGAGACCAAGGCACGCCCGCGGTATATTATTGCTGAACGCACAAAGACGCATGATGATACTTGTGGCTGAGAAGGAGCGATGAAAATGCAGATGAAACATTGCAATATTGGCATGATCGGTGTTTCGGTGATGGGCGCAAATCTTGCCCGAAACCTGCGTGATCATGGATACCGTGTGGCGGTTTATGACCGGGATGCGCACTTTGTAACGGCGTTGATGCAGGATGATGCGCAGGCAATTACGCCATGCTCCACGCTCTCGCAACTGGTTACGGCGCTTGAAAAGCCGCGAATCGTATGGATGATGATCCGTGCGGGTAAACCGGTAGACGATGTGCTTGCCAATCTTTTGCCGCTTTTGGATGCGGGAGATGTCGTTATCGATGGCGGTAATTCCTATTTTGAAGATACCGCCCGACGCTGTGCGCTGACGGCACAACATGGCGTGCATTTTCTGGGTGTCGGCGTTTCGGGCGGCGCCTCCGGTGCGCGAACGGGCCCCAGTCTTATGCCGGGCGGATCACAGGAGGGATGGCGGATAGCCGCGCCATATCTAAGCTTGATTGCAGCACGGGCGGCAGATGGTACGCCGTGCTGCGCTTATTTCGGCCCTGACGGTGCAGGGCATTTTGTCAAGACGGTGCATAACGGCATTGAGTATGCCGATATGCAGTTGATTGCCGAAAGCTATCTGTTGCTGCGGGAATTGGGCGGCCTTTCCGCTTCGCAGATTGCGGATGTATTCTTGCGCTGGAACGATGGTGTATTAAACAGCTATCTGATTGAAATTACGGCACGCATTTTGAAAAAGCGTGATGAAAAAACAGGCGGTGCGCTGGTAGACGCCGTGCGCGATGCAGCCGCACAGAAGGGTACGGGCATGTGGACGGCGCAGGCAGCGCTGGATTTGGGCATAGCCGCACCGACGTTGGCGCAGGCTGTTTTTGCACGGCTTCAATCGTCGGATATAACAGGCCGGTCGGCGGCCGGAGCCGTTTTCAGGAACGATACGCCTGCGTTTGACGGCGACGTGCATGCGCTGATTGAAGACGTACATCAGGCACTGTATGCATCTAAAATCTGTGCGTATGCACAGGGCTTTGCATTGCTTTCGCGTGCGGCCCAGACATATGGATGGCCGCGGGAACTTTGGCGTATGGCACTCGTATGGCGCGGCGGCTGTATCATTCGCGCTGCATTTTTAGAGAAAATTGCACAGGCATGGCAAAGGAATCCGATGCTGGAGAATCTGATGTTTGATCCGTATTTTGCGGCGCAGATGCAGTTGTGCCGGACTGCACATGCGCGCGTGTGTGCACAGGCGGCAAAATTCGGTGTGCCGGCCGCGTGTCTGTCCAGTGCGCTTTCCTATGCCGATGGATATCGCCATGCGCACCTTGGTGCGAATCTGATTCAGGCACAGCGCGATTGTTTTGGCGCGCATACCTATGAACGCGTCGATTGTGACGGCATCTTTCATACACAGTGGCTGGAAGATGCGTCGTGTTGATTTGATAAGAAAAAAACGGCCTGCGCAATCCATTGGCGATTGTGCAGGCCGCTTTTTTTATGAGACCTTATTGGTGATCGTGATCATAGTCCTTACGGAACAGAAGCGGTATACACCAAAGTCCCGCGATTGCCACAAGAACAAATACAATGCGTGCCGCAGCACTGGCGGCCAGCAGACTCGCTCCCGTGCCGCCGAAGATGGCGGAAACCAGATCAAACCGGAAAAGGCCGACAAGGCCCCAGTTCAGCGCGCCGACAATGACGAGCGCCAGCGCAATGATCGTAAGCACGGACATTTCTTCATTCAACTCCCTCCCTGCCGATTCGACGCGTCGCTCTTTTTTTGCGTCAAGGACAGTTTGCCCGTATCCAGGCAGGGCTACACATGGCAAGTTACGCCAATGCAAATTTTAGAAAAAATCATCGGAAAAATCTTCTGCAATGCCGTCGGGACGTACAACGCATTCAACTTCAAGCGCGTCGTAGGGGAAATGTTCCACAAAATCCTCCGGGCGGAAAATTGCGCGGCCGAAGGCTTCAAAATCGCGGCAGTGCCGCTGTAAAACGACCGGACGCGGCACATCCCAGGGAAGCAGAACCGGTTCCAGACAGGCAGCGATGGCATCCTGCGGCGACAGGGAGTCTTTGCAGCTTACACGCATGTCGCGCAGGAGCTTATGCTTCTTTTTTAAATATACGTAGGCGTCCAAATCATTAACCTTCCTTTCCAATCTGAAAAAGCGGATCCTGCAGTGCATCCAGACGCAATTGCGTCTGCTGCATAAAAAATGTGCGGTATTCTTCCTGTGCAAGAAGCAGGCGCAAGGCCTGTTTGACATTTTGTACAAAATGCCGATCAAGCGCCCGTATGCCGTGCGCGCAAAGCGGACAGACTGCACGAGCCAGCGGATCAAACTGCAGGGTGGCATGCTGCGCCGTCACATGTGCATAAAGTGGAAAAATGCGGCAGGCAAAGGGACGCTCCCTGCGCGGACATGTCCCGTTACAGATCAGGATATCGCATGCGCTGCGCGAGAGAATACGGCACCAGGATGCATTTTGATACAAGATTGCTTCGCCCGGCAAGAGAACCATGCCATCGGTTTCATCTCCCTGGCAGCATGCTGCGTTGCAGAAACAGCCACAGTCATCGCGAAGCGGTGTAACGGTTTCAAGAAGCGCACGCGCGGCCAGAAGCTGTTCCATATTTTGACACTCCTTCTTGCATGACGCAGATTTACGCCTATCCTATCATAGATTTACACCATATTCAAACGCATGCAGGTGTTGACAATATGTGCATTTGGTCTCAAAATATGAATAAAGGCGTATAAAAACGCGCATGAAACAGCGAAAGGAACGAATCAACATGGGAATGACGCTTGCGGAAAAGCTCATCGCGGCGCATCTTGTCGAGGGACAGATGATCGCGGGGCAGGAAATCGCGCTTCGCATTGATCAGACATTGACGCAGGATTCTACCGGCACGATGGCCTATCTGCAATTTGAAAGCATGGGCGTAGATCGTGTCAAGACATTGCGTTCTACGGCGTATGTGGATCATAATATGCTGCAGGTCGGTTTTGAAAATGCCGATGATCATAAGTACATTCAGACGGTTGCCAAAAAGCATGGCATTTATTTCTCCCGTCCCGGCAACGGTATTTGCCATCAGGTTAATCTGGAGCGCTTCGGCGTGCCGGGACAGACGCTTCTGGGATCGGACAGCCATACGCCTACGGCAGGCGGCATCGGCATGCTGGCAATGGGCGCGGGCGGTCTGGATGTAGCGGTCGCCATGGGCGGCGGCGCGTATTATATTACCATGCCGCGCATTGTCAATGTCCGTCTGCATGGACGTTTGCAGCGCGGCGCGGCGGCAAAGGACGTCATTTTGGAGGTACTGCGCCGCCTGAGCGTGAAAGGCGGCGTCGGCCGGATTATTGAATATTCCGGCGATGCGCTGGAAACGCTTTCCGTGCCGGAACGCGCAACGATTACGAATATGGGCGCGGAGCTTGGCGCGACGACGAGTATATTTCCAAGCGATGCGGTGACGCGCGCTTTCCTCAAGGCGCAGGGCAGACAAGAGGATTACACGCCGCTTTGTGCGGATGATGACGCGGTTTACGAGCAGGTGATTGACATTGAATTGGGCGATCTTGCTCCGATGGCGGCCTGCCCCCACAGCCCGGATGCCGTTTGTGATGTGACGCAGATTGCCGGTAAAAAAGTCGATCAGGTTTGTATCGGTTCCTGCACCAACTCTTCTTATCTGGATCTGATGCGCGCGGCGCGCATTTTGAAGGGGCGTCGTGTTGCCGAAAACGTGTCGCTTGTCGTTGCGCCCGGTTCGCGTCAGGTGCTGTCGATGCTGGCGAAAAACGGTGCGCTGGCGGATATTCTGGCAAGCGGCGCACGGCTTTTGGAGTGCGCCTGCGGACCGTGCATCGGCATGGGACAGGCGCCCGGTACGGATGCGGTATCGCTGCGCACGTTCAACCGCAACTTTAAGGGAAGGAGCGGAACCGTGTCGGCGAACGTCTATCTGGTCAGTCCTGAGACGGCAGCGGCAAGTGCAATTGCGGGCGTAGTTACAGACCCGCGTACGCTGGATGCGGAAATTGACCTTGATGTGGCCATGCCGGAAAGTTTTCCGGCTGATGACAGCATGGTT
>JAHZHV010000064.1 GCA_019420085.1 Christensenella sp. | reverse complement strand
AATCCAACCGGCAATCGCCCCCAGCTCCACCGTACGCGCATCGTAATCCAGCGCACGCAGGATTTCTGCCGTTACGCGGCTGACGTAACCCGTGTGACGCGGTCCATGATCCGTATATCCAATCTGTTTTAACACATGATTTGCCGACTGAATCAACTGTGTGATTTCAGGATCATTCCTGATATCTGTCAATGAAAGCATGTTCATTCCTCCTTTTGTGTCTGACGCTTCAAAAGCGCATCAGACAGCTTTGCAAGTGCGCGGTTAAATGCCGAAAGACCGACATCATACCTGCGCAAAATCGGTGTTTTCAGCGTACGTGCACCTATTTGCATGCGGTACCAGCATATGCCTGCGTTGAAGCTGCGACATCCGATGTATCTGCCGCGCTTTGCATAAATGTCTGCCATATCTTACGCAAAGCAGGTTCCGTATCCTGCATGCCCTGCTGCTCCAATTGGCGGCATGCCAGCTGTACAACGGCATCCGGCTGCGTCTTTCGCCGCTGCACATGCATGACAACCAGCGTATCATTCAATCCCACATAATACGGCTCCGGTGCATGCATCGTCTTTAAAGCCGCGCACACATGCCGTTTAAACGCTTCCGACTCCGCAGGTAAAAGCAGCATGGCACGCAGCATGCGTGCCGCACGGGCATCACCCATCATGCACAAAAACACCGACATGGTCTTTCGAAGCGGCGCCTGCCCGCATCCCCAGCGAATCAGCGCATGCAGTTCCCGTTGATCCGTCCACTTCTGTCTTGCCGCGGGAATATCCTCCAGCACTTTATTGATGCGCACCATACGCCGCATATACTCACTGCTGGGCAGACTGAATCGATCGGGAATCACACGCTTGATGCGTGCCGTACCGTTTTTGAGCCGCAGGCAATGATGCAGATAGTATTCGCTGACAATATCCTCCGGATCGATGCGCGACATATCACGCCAGATTTGCGCAGCAGCGTCATAGTGTTTCTGCATATACTGGCATGCAGCAAGAAGATGCATTCCTTCTTCCCCACCCGGTTCCATACGCAGCATCTTTTCAAGGCGTGTCTGCGCCTCTTGGTACATGCCGGCTCGATACAGCGTCCGCGCCACTTCAACAAGATCATCACAAGACTCCATATCCCGTTCAAAGCGCAGCGCACATACGCGTTCCAGCACCTGCTGCGCCTCCTGCTTTTTCTGCATTTGCATATAAAACTGCGCAAGCAGGCAAAGCGCCATGATGTCGTTTGGATATCGCTGCAGCACCCAGCTGCAAAGCTGCACGGCACGTTCCTGTTTGCCGCGCTGAAACAACGTACGCGCATAATCGTTGCGCACGTCCATAAACAACGGTTCAATTGCGTCCAGCTGTGCAAACAATCGCTCCGCCTGCTCCAGCGCACCCTGCTGCAGCAAGGCGCGTGCTTCCATCACACGATGATGCAGATACCATGTCGTCCGGTCCCGATCATCCCCCTGGCAGTATTCATCTATGGGCTCCAACACGTCCTGCGCATCCTGCGCCCATTGAGAATCAGGCTGTATGGCAATACAGCGGCGCAATGCCTCGCGTGCATAGCCATATTGCTGCAGTGCAGCAAAATTACAGCCTATCTCATACCAGCACGCAGCCTGCCCGTCATATTCATCAGACAAAAGACTAAAAAGCAATTCATTGGAACGCACGAACCGGCCAAGATCCGCATAGGCACCTGCAAGCTCCATGCGGCATTCCAGATCACTGTCATCCAGCATCGCGGCGCGCGCGGCATAATAAGCTCCCTGCTGCGCATTATCCCGATCAATATACTTGACCGCGCGGCTGTAGAAAAATTCATGATCCTGCCGAAATGGCACGATAACGCCTTTTTTCTGTTTGTCGTTATGCACCACGTTCACCACCCAATGCTTCTTTGTTTTTCCTCCACACTCACCGCCGCATGGATGCAAGCAGTGCATCCAGTTGTTCTCCGGTGAAATCATATGTACGATTGCAGAAATTGCACCAAAGCTGCGCCTTACCGTCCTCATCACGCAGGCTCTTAAGCTCATCATATCCCATCGCAATAAGCGCCCGTTCAATCCGTTCTCGAGAACAATCGCAGCAAAATGCCGGTTCCTGACGCTGCAGCACATGCATGCGCATATCGCCAAAGAGCGACTGCATCACTTCTTCCACCTGCGCAGAGCATGCCATGAGCGTACTGACAGAAGAAAGCTGCGGCGCAAGTGCTTCCAGACGAGTGAGCGATTCCTCACTGCACCCCGGCAGCGCCTGAATCAGCACACCACCGGCAGAATCCACGCACGCGTGGCGATTGACATGCACGCCTAACGCCACAAGCGAAGGGGTCTGTTCCGAAACAGTAAAGTAAAGTGCAAAATCCTCAGCAATCTCGCCGCTGACAAGACGCGCACGCCCCACATAAGGTTCCTTGAGCCCAAGGTCGCGAATAACGGTTACCGTACCATCGCGTCCGACAGCCTGCCCTACATCCAGTTTTCCCTGCGCATTCAACGGTAAATCCAGGGTTGGATTTTCCACATATCCCTTTACAAGCGCCGGCGCACGTCCCCCACAGACAATCTTGCCAATGGGTCCATGTCCGTTTACCGTAACAGTCAAACGATCCTCGTCGTTTTTCAGTGATGAAAGCGACATCATCGCCGTCATCGTCAGCGTTCTTCCCAATGCAGCTGCTGCAAGCGGCGAAGCACCATGTGCTACACGCGCCGCCTCGCAAAGGCGTGTCGTACGGGCAACAAACGCAACGGCTTCCCCGTCAATAAGCGTAGCACGGACAATCTCATCCGGGCCGTCATACGTCATGTTCTGCGGTGGATTGTGTGTTGGATTCTCTACCATCGTATGCTCCCTATGCATCTTCCTTGTCAAATTTCGCTTTCTTTTTCCCTGTTTTTTGCATTCGTATCGCGCACGGCGACAAACTGAATACGGCTGTCGCCCGTCTCAGGCGCACGCTGTGTTCCAAAGCCAAAGGCGCGAACATCCGAAAAGCCAGTCTGCAAAAGCAGCGTCTGCAAATGCGCCGCTTCATGCGCTTTCTGCCGATGTATCTCGTCGCTGCGCACATACAGTCCATCATCAC
>JAHZHV010000063.1 GCA_019420085.1 Christensenella sp. | reverse complement strand
GTATAGCGTAACGCGCCGCGCGGGAAAAGTCCAATCGAAGTTTATGAAGTTGGATATTAAAAAAAGTGATACCGCAATGCGCATGCCCCCTTGACAGAACGCCGTGCGCGGGGTCATAGTGAAAGGCGGAACGACAAAAAACGAAAGGCGGGGAGGCGGAGCATGGAACTTTACGTCATGCGCTACGTCGTTGCGGTGGCCGAGACGGGGCAGTTTTCCCTTGCGGCGCAGCGCTGCCATGTGGGGCAGCCGGCGCTGTCGCAGCAGATTGCGCGCCTGGAGCGGGAGCTTGGCGTGCGTCTTTTCCGGCGCACGCCGCGCGGCGCAACGCCGACGCAGGCGGGGGAGGAATTTGTGCGGCGCGCGCGGGCCCTTTTGCAGGAATCCGAGGCGCTGCAGGCGGACATGGCGCTGTACGCCGGGCTGCATCGCGGGACGCTGAACATCGGGATCATCACAAGCTTGCAGTGCATCGACTTTGGCGGCATGCTGTCGGAATTTTGCCGCCGCTATCCGGACGTGTCGGTCAACATCGCCCAGGAGGGCACGTACCGCCTGCTGCAGTGGCTGACGCAGCGGCGCATCGACCTTGCCTTTGTCAACCGTCCGGTGGGGGCGCTTCCGTCGGGCGTGCGGTTTACGCCGCTGGGGCGCGACTGCTACAGCCTTGCGGTGCCGGCGGGGCATCCGCTTGTCGCGCGCGATGCGGTGTCGCTGCAGGAGTTAAAAGACGCGCGCTTCATTTTCCACGACGCGGGGCAGGTGGCATCCCAGCTTTGCCTTGCGGCGTGCCGGCGGGCGGGCTTTACGCCGCACATCGTCTGCCGCTGCGGCAATCCCACGACGGGGCTTTACATGGTGCGCGGCGGCCTCGGGGTTGCGTTTTTGCCGTCGGAGGAGTTTTCCACGCACGCCGTCGACGGCGTGGTGCAGGTGCGCCTGCGCCAGAGGATTGAAAAACAGGTCGGCCTTGCCTACCGGAGCGGGGCGGACGCGGCGCTGCGCGATGCGGCGGCCGGCTTTTTTACGGGCTGGAAGAAGGAGGATGCAGGTTATGCAAAAGGATAACGCGCCGCGGCGCGTCGCCGTGCGCGGCGCGCGGGTACACAATCTGTGCAATCTGGACGTCGACGTGCCGCTTTACGGCGTCGTGGCGATTGCGGGGGTGTCCGGCTCGGGCAAGTCGTCCCTTGCCCTGGGCGTGCTGTACGCAGAGGGCGCGCGCCGGTATATGGAGGGGCTTTCGGCCTACACCAGGCGGCGTCTGACCGGCCCGTCGCGTCCCGACGTGGACGCGGTGCGCCACGTGCCCGCGGCGCTTGCCCTGCGGCAGCGGCCGGGCGTACCGGGCATCCGCAGTACCTTCGGCACGGGCACGGAGCTTCTAAGCAGCCTGCGGCTTCTTTTTTCGCGCCTGGCAAGCCACCGCTGCCCCAACGGGCACATGCTTGCCCCCACGCTCGACGTGGCGGCGGGGCGTGCGCTGGTGTGCCCGACCTGTGGCGCGCAATTTAACCCGCCCGCGGCGGAGGACTTGTCCTTTAACGCCGGCGGCGCATGCCGCACCTGTTCGGGGACGGGCATCGTGCGCACGGTGGACGTCTCGACGCTCGTGCCGGATGAATCGCTGTCGATCGACGAGGGGGCGGTGCTGCCGTGGCGGACGCTGATGTGGTCGCTGATGACGGACGTATGCCGGGAAATGGGCGTGCGCACCGACGTGCCGTTTTCCCAGCTGACGCAACAGGAGCGGGAGATCGTCTTTCACGGCCCGGCGGTCAAAAAGCACATCTTCTACCGCCCCAAAAACGGCGGACAGGCAGGAGAGCTGGATTTTACCTATTATAATGCCGTGCATACGGTCGAGAACGCGCTGCAGAAGGTGCGCGACGAGGCGGGGATGAAGCGCGTGGCGCGCTTTCTGCGCGAGGACGCCTGTCCCGATTGCGGCGGCACGCGGTTAAGCGAAGAAGCGCGCGCGCCGCGCGTGCGGGGTATCGGGCTTGACGCGGCGTGCGCCATGCCGCTTTCGGCGCTTGCGGACTGGGTGCGCGGCGTGCCCGAAACGCTGCCGGAGCCGATGCGTCCGATGGCGCAGCGCATCTGCGCGTCGTTTACCGCGACGGCGGACCGGCTGCTGGAGCTTGGGCTTGGGTATCTGAGCCTGGACCGCGCCGCCTCGACGCTGTCCACGGGCGAGCGGCAGCGCATGGCGCTTGCGCGCGCGGTGCGAAGCCGCACCACGGGCGTGCTGTACGTGCTGGACGAGCCGTCGATCGGCCTGCATCCTTCCAACCTTGCGGGGTTGAAGCGCGTGATGCGCGACCTTGTCGCGGACGGCAACAGCGTCGTAGTCGTCGATCACGACATGGAACTTTTGCGCGCGGCCGATTACCTGATCGAACTTGGCCCCGGCGCCGGGAAAAACGGCGGGCGGATCGTCGCGCAGGGGACGCTGGAAGAAGTGCTGCAAAACCCGCAAAGCGTCACCGCGCCCTTTTTGACGGGCGCGCGGCGCGTGACGCTTGACCGGCCGGCGGACGCCTGCGATGCGGGCGCCATTTGCCTGGAGACCGGCGCGCTGCACACCGTCCGGCCGCTTGCGGCGCGTTTCCTGCGCGGGAAGCTCAACGTCGTCACCGGCGTGTCCGGCTCCGGGAAGACGACGCTTGTTTTAGAAAGCCTCGTGCCCGCGCTTGCCGCGCGCGAGGCCGGGCGCGCCCTGCCGCCGCACGTCAAAGCACTGGAAACGGACGGCC
This sequence comes from Christensenella sp., assembly GCA_019420085.1. Taxonomy (GTDB): domain Bacteria; phylum Bacillota; class Clostridia; order Christensenellales; family Maliibacteriaceae; genus RGIG9107. Next base: position 1,460 of record JAHZHV010000063.1, on the reverse strand, counting down.
CCTGCCGGGTGCATCTGATCGACGCAAGCCCCATCGGCGCCAACGTCCGCTCGACCGTGGCGACGTATGCCGGCGTCCACGACGAACTGCGCCGCCTGTTTGCGCGCACGCCCGATGCAAAGGCGCGCGCGCTGAAGGCGGGGGATTTTTCCTACAACACCGGACGGCTGCGCTGCGATGCCTGCGACGGGACGGGCGCGGTCAATCTGGACGTGCAGTTCCTGCCCGACGTGCAGATTCCCTGCCCGGCCTGCCGCGGCGGCCGCTATGGCAGGGATGCGGACGCGGTGCCGTGGACGTCGCCGTCCGGGCAAACGTATACGTTGCCGCAGCTGATGCGCATGGATGTGGAATCCGCGCTGGCGGCCTGCGCGGACGTGCCGCTTGTGGCAAGACGCCTGCGCGTGCTGCGCGACATCGGGCTTGGATACCTGACGCTGGGGGAGGCCACGCCGCTTCTGTCCGGCGGCGAGGCGCAGCGGCTGAAGCTTGCCGCCGAAATGGGACGCGACCAGCGCGGCGCCGTGTTCGTCTTTGACGAACCGACGATCGGCCTGCATCCGCTGGACGTGCAGACGCTCCTTGACGTCTTTGCCGCGCTGCTGCAAAAGGGCGCGACGCTCGTGGTCATCGAGCACGACGCCGACGTCATGCGAAACGCCGACTACATCCTCGATATGGGCCCCGGCGGCGGGCGCGAGGGCGGCCGGATCGTCTGCTGCGGCACGCCCGCACAGGTCGCCGCCTGCGGGGAAAGCCGCACCGGCGCGTTTCTTCAAACGATTCTGTAGTATGGATAAAAGTTGCGCCGCGCACCGGTCAAACCGGACGCGGCGCTTTTGTGTGGAGAGGGGAACAAAAGAAAGTGCGGCGCTTTTGTGTGGAAAGGAAAACAAAAGAAAGTGTGGCGCTTTTGCGTGGAGCGGGAAACAAAAGAAGGTGGGATGCTTTTGTATAAATGGGGAAAAGCCCTGCCGCACCTCTTTTGCACAGGCCGCCGGTGAGACCCGCCACATCGGCGCATTTCTTCGCGCGATCCTGTAGTATCGTGAAAGATACACCATACCTTTTTGCGCAGGCCGCCGGTGAGAAAAACGTGCCGGCGCGTTTCTTCGCACGATTCTGTAGTGTTTATAAAAGACCCGCCGCGCATGGATCAAACCGGACGCGGCGGTTTTTGTGTGGAGAGGGGAACAAAAGAAAGTGCGGCGCTTTTGTGTGGAAAGGAAAACAAAAGAAAGTGTGGCGCTTTTGCGTGGAGCGGGAAACAAAAGAAGGTGGGACGCTTTTGTATAAATGGGGAAAAGCCCTGCTGCACTCTTTTGTGCGGACTGCCCGTGAGAAAAAACGCCCCGGCGCGTTTCTTCAAACGATTCTGTAGTATGGATAAAAGTTGCGCCGCGCGCCGGTCAAACCGGACGCGGCGCTTTTGTGTGGAGAGGGGAACAAAAGAAAGTGCG
>JAHZHV010000062.1:9087-10826 GCA_019420085.1 Christensenella sp. | reverse complement strand
TGGATGATCCCCAGTTCCGTGGCAATCGCCACGGCGGTGTCGCGGTGGTCGCCCGTGATCATAATGGGACGGATGCCGGCGCTTTTGCAGCGGGCGATGGCGTCTTTGACTTCGGGACGCACGGGGTCGATCATGCCGACAAGTCCGATGTAGGTAAGTCCCTGCTCCAGCGCCTGTGGCGAGACGTCCTGCGGCAGCGCGTCATAGCGGCGGTACGCGGCGGCAAGCACGCGAAGCGCACGGGAGGCAAAGCGGGTGTTGGCTTCCCGAATCGCTTCGCGGTCGGCGTCGGTGATGGGGCGCGCGGCTCCATCCTGCAGGATGTGCGTGCAGCAGGCAAGCAGTTCATCCAGCGCGCCTTTTGTGTACTGGACAAAACCGCCGCCGTCCTGATGGACGGTCGACATCATCTTGCGCATGCTGTCAAACGGCGCTTCCGCCACGCGCGGATATTGCTGTGCAAGCGCTGTTTTGGATAGTCCCTTTGTATAGGCATAGTTGACAAGCGCGCATTCGGTCGGCTCGCCGACGGCCGTGTTGCTGTTGTCAAGCTGCGCGTCGGAGCAAAGCGCCATGGCGGTGCAAAGCAGCGCTTCATCGCCGCTTTGCGCGTCGACAACCGTCATTTTGTTCTGCGTCAGCGTTCCGGTCTTATCCGAACAGATAATCTGCGCACAGCCAAGCGTTTCCACGGCGGTCAGCTTTCGGATGATGGCGTTGCGGCGGGACATGTTCGTCACGCCGATGGAAAGCACGATCGTTACGACGGCGGACAATCCCTCCGGAATGGCCGCTACGGCAAGGCTGACGGCGACCATAAAGGTATCCAGCACCGCATGCAGTGTAAAATCGCCGCCGCGAAGCAGTGTGAATGCAAAGATAAACACGCAGACCCCAAGCACCAGAAAGCTTAAAAGACGGCTCAGCTGTGCAAGTTTTTGCTGCAGCGGCGTGCGGTTGTCGCGCGCTTCGTTGAGCACGCCCGCAATCTGTCCCATCTGCGTGTCCATGCCGCAGGCGGTGACCACGATACGGCCGCGGCCGTAGACGACGCTTGTGCCCATGTAGGCCATGTTGGTGCGGTCGCCAAGGGGAATGTCCGCCTCGCCTGCGGCGGGAAGCGTATCCGCCTGTTTGTGCGCGGCAACGCTTTCGCCGGTCAGCGCGGCTTCCTCAATCTGCAGGCTTGCCGCCTCCAGAATGCGTCCGTCCGCCGGAACCGCGTCGCCGGCTTCCAGGAGGATGATGTCGCCGCATACCACGTCGCGGCTGTCGATAAGACACATCTGCCCGTCGCGCATGACCTTGCATCGTGCAGACGACATCTTCTGCAGGGACTCAATTGCGGCTTCGGCCTTGCCCTCCTGGACGACGCCGAGGATCGCGTTGATCAGCACAACGGCAAGGATGATGATGACGTCGGCAAAGCTTTCACCGGAATAGATCGCCGTAATGCCGGAAAACAGCGCTGCGACAATCAGCACAATGACCATGGGATCTTTCAGCTGCCCAAAAAAGCGGGCAAGCAGCGACGGCTTGGGCGCCTGCGCAAGCGCATTGGGTCCGTTTTGGGCAAGACGGCGGGACGCTTCCTGTGCGGAAAGTCCCTCGCCGGTCGTTTCCAGCGCGGACAGCACCGATTCTGCATCGCTGTCATAGTACTTCATCGATTCTACGCTCCTTTCAAAACAAGACACGCATTGTCTGGACGGCGCTTTTCTGTTTGGAAGGGAAAAGAA
>JAHZHV010000062.1:0-9077 GCA_019420085.1 Christensenella sp. | reverse complement strand
CAAGCCAGACGCAAAGCGCCATGCATGTTGACTTGAAACGCGCCGAAAGCGCGTCGACTACTCCCTCACGAAAATGACGATAACATACTTATAAGTTCCTGTCAATTTATAGATGTCTTAAATTTCAAAAAGTATCGTTCAAAAATCGGTCTGTATGGAATAAAAACAGGCGAAACTGCGGGAAATCCGTCCAAATTCTCATAAAAAGCTTGGAACTTTCTTAAGGCTTTTCAAGGGCGGTTGCAAAGACACAAAGCGGCGTGTATAATGTGAACCACAATCAAGGTTTAAGGCGGTGATGAGGATGGCGACGACACAGGATACCATGCAGTTTCGCAGAGTGCGCGAGGATTTGCAGACGCCGGAACAGATTCTGGCGCATGTATACCGCTCGCTGCGGCAGAAAGGATATGACCCCATCAGTCAGATCGTCGGGTATCTGATTTCCGGCGACCCGACGTTTATTACCAGTTATAACGATGCGCGAAGTCTCATCATTCGCCTGCAGCGTGACGAATTGCTCGAAGAGCTCGTGGCATACTATGTCAAGCGCTATGACGACTGAGCGGATTCTGGCGCTCGACGTGGGCGACGTGCGCATCGGCATGGCGCTGAGCGATCCGACGGGCACGATCGCGCAGCCGCTTGAAACCTATACGCGCGTGTCGCGCAGCGCCGATCTTGCCTATATCGGCAACGTCATCCGACAAAAGGGCGTGCAGCTTGTCGTTTCCGGCCTGCCGCGCCTTCTGGATGGGACGGAGGGCGAACAGGCCGCAAAGACGCGTGCGTTTATCGCGCGCGGACAGCGCGCATGGGGCGTCGAAGTGGTCTTTTGGGATGAGCGTCTGTCCACCAGTGCGGCGCGGGGCGTTCTTTTGGACGCGGGTGTCAGCCGGAAGGACACAAAGGCGCATATTGATAAACTGGCTGCGACCGTCATTTTACAAAATTATCTGGACGCGCGCGCCAATGGGGCGCAGGCGCTTTCATAAATGTGCATCATACAATGAGGAAGGAGAAGCCAACATGCAGGACATGGATCGGGAAATCGTGGAATTGATCGACGAGGACGGCAACGAGGTGGCGCTTGAATTGCTGCTGACTTTTGAACATAAGGATCAGGTCTACATCGCCTTCTGTGATGCGGATGCGCCGCAGGATGACGAGGAGACGGAAGTGCGCATCATGCGCGTGGAGCAGGGCCAGACGCCGGAAGAAGACGAGTATATCGATATTGAAGACGAGGCGGAACTGGACGAGGTGTTCCAGGTGTTCCTCGACATTGTCGAGCAGGAAGGCTGATACGGCAACGGATCGATGAAAGGGCGGCGCCCGGCTTTTGACAGAAGCCGGGCGCCGCCCTTTTTTGTGTGCAAACGTACAGCCTCCGCGTTTTGGGTTCTGCGCCGCTGTGACGGGGAAAAAGCGCCTTTACGCACTGCCGGCGTAAAAACGGCCGTCCGCGCATTCGCCCTGTCGAGACGGCACGGGGCGAATGCCGCCTTTTCGCATGCGCCTTCTTGCCATGCCGCCTGCTTCATGCGAAGAAAACGCCGCTTTTTTGTACCTCCCTGCAAAAAAACAGCCGTCCGCACTTACATTCCGTACCGTCGCGGCATAAGGCGAGCGCGCCTTTTTTTGCCGCCCGTGCCTGTGCGCATGCGCTTGTCGTCCGCCCGCATTTACCGCCGTTCCTACCCGCGCCTGTATCCCGCGCCGACGCGATGGGGCGAATGCCGCCTTTTCACATGCGCCTTCTTGCCATGCCGCCTGCTTCATGCGAAGAAAACGCCGCTTTTTTGTACCTCCCTGCAAAAAAACAGCCGTCCGCACTTACATTCCGTACCGTCGCGGCATAAGGCGAGCGCGCCTTTTTTTGCCGCCCGTGCCTGTGCGCATGCGCTTGTCGTCCGCCCGCATTTACCGCCGTTCCTACCCGCGCCTGCATCCCGCGTTGCCGCGACGGGGTGAATGCCGCCTTTTCGCAAGCGCCTTCTTTATATGCCGTCCGCGTTGCGCGCAGAAACGCCGTTTCAGCTGCATCTATTTGCAAATAGATTTAGATGTTATTCGACTATTATTTAATGATAAACATTAAAAAATAGTTGACAAAGATCAAATAATCCCATATACTGAACGTACAGAAACGACGGGAGGTCGAATCGAATGGAAAAGATTAAAACAATGGCAGGATGGCTGGATCGCTTTTTTGGGATTCTGTTCTGGATTTTTGCGGCAGGCGCCGGCATATTGGCGGTGCTGCTGTGCGTCGCCCTTGTGCAGGGGGAATCGGGGCCGGTCTACCGGTCGTTTTGCGGAAACATCGATCTGGGCGGTCTTGAACTGACGCTGCAGGCGGCGTACATGCCGCGCGGCGCATGGGCGGCGGCGCTTGTGTGGATTCAGCTTGCGATGGTCGTTTCTGGCGGCGCCGGCGTCTGCTGGGGAATGCGGCTTGTGCGGCGGATGCTTGCCCCGATGAAGGCAGGATACCCCTTTGACGGGACGATCAGCCGGAATCTTCGGCGGCTGGGTCTTTTGACGATGATTGTCGGCGCCGGGATGTCGCTTTTGCAGATGGCGGCGACGATTGCCCGGACGCAGGCGATTTGCTTTGCGGACGTTTTTCAGATGCAGGCGATTGAAAAAATCGGCGTGACGCTGCATTTTGACGTGACGTTCCTGTTTGTTTCCTGCCTGCTGTTCCTGCTTTCGATGGTATTCTGCTACGGCGAACAGCTGCAGCAGCTTTCCGACGAGACGCTGTAAGGAGGCCTTTATCATGCCGATTATCCTACGACTTGACCGGATGATGGCCGACCGGAAAATGTCGCTGAACGAACTTGCCGCAAAAGTCGGCATCGCGAATGTGAACCTGTCCAAGATCAAAACCGGGAAGGTCAGCGCAATCCGCTTTTCCACACTGGAAGCCATCTGCGACGCGCTGGACTGTCAGCCGGGCGATATTCTGGAATACAGGCGGGACGACGCAACGTGACGGCGAGGCGGATTCTGAAACTGAAATACGTCAATGCAATAACAGGAAAACTACAGCATATTATTGAAATTTCCGCTTTAATGTAGTAAACTTGGTAAGAATTGTTATTTAGATGAAAACACCTCTGAGCCCCCCAAAAAGGCTGTTTTTTGGAGAATGCAACCGAATTTCGATGAACCCTCTGCAAGTTAGCATAAATCTAAAGGAGGACACGAACATGAAACGCATTTTGGCATTGAATCTTGTTTTGATTATGCTGATGTCGTTGACTGCTTGTGGTGGTGACATTCAGCCCGATACGGTCAACGGCGTTTCGGACAATCAACTTCAGGAACAGACTTCCGGAAACACAACCGATGAAAACGGAAGAAGCAAAGCTACGGAGTTTACCTATGAACTGGATGCAGAGCAAGAGCGGACCGTTGAAAACCTTATTTTTGATGAAGATGTAACAATCAGCGGAGATTTCGGAATCATAGTTTTTGACAATTGCGAATTTCATGGTGATATCATCAATACTGCAGAACAGTTTACAAGAGTGATTCTTACGAACGGGACAACGGTAGACGGTGCGTGTGTATTTAGAAACACCACAAAAGAAGCGACTATGGATACCCCCATCCCTAAATTTATCGGTAGCGAAACCTTAAACATTATATGTGAGGACTGTATCGGTGCCGGTGTCGTGGAAAACGCAGAGGCAAACATTATATTCAACGGGGAATCATACTCCATCGGTGATGCAGAATACTTCTGGGAAGCTGAAACAGAAAGCGTTGTTCCTTATGAGGGACAGCAGGCCAGTGTACTTTTTGTTGGTCAATGGTGGGAAGATGGAGAAAAATTTATGTTCATCGAATGCGAAGAATAAAAAATCCGATATCGTGACGCCAAAACGTATATCCGTTCTATGCAGGAAGCTGATATAAGGCGTTGCTATCCGAAAAAATGCGCTGAAAAAAGCCTTGTGTGACAAGAGAAATGACACTTAAAAGCGTTACAATCACATAGACAGTCAAAGGGCGAAGATACCGTAAAAAGTATCTTCGCTCTTGTCCTACGTTATGTGTAAATCCGTTTGTTGTTGACGATCTTTTCCCACAGGACTGGATAATCCTATTCATTCCATAGGCTGCTCGGCTTTGTGCTTTTTTGGCGCACCTGTCTTTCTGCCATTTCCCTGAATCAAGCGGTGGTGCATTTCCTCCGCCTGCTTGTCAATGTCGGCAAGGTAAGCAGTTCAGCTTGTTGTGAATGATCATCGTGGCATGAATTACCTTCCTGTGCTCTTTCGGGTAGTTCCTGTGTGACTGTCTCCACAACCCGATAGGCTGTGTTTCTTCAACCGGAAGCGGCAGACAAGGGATGTAATAATCGCCTGGAAATTGGTGCCATAAACCATTGTTCTGGTCATAAATGTATCGTTCCATTGTGTTACGCTCCAAAATAATCTATTGCACATACATCACGGTTTCCCGATTTCCATACGCGGTTATATCTTGTTATCCTTTTTTTACCCGTGCTTTTGCCGGTATAAAGTGTCGTAGCAAGGGTAAAACTGTGCGAAACCGTATAAAGGGATATGATGGTCATGTTGCGATAAATTCTTTGTTTTCAATGCTTTTAGAAAATTTTATGAAAGTCTCTTGTAATCATATAGGCAGCTATAAAATTGCAAATGATAAATACCAATTTCTTGAATTTGATGAAGCTGGCAGTGCAATATCGCGATGCTTTGGGAAAGAGGCGTTTCATTTGCCCAAGCGCAAAAGCTGGTTGCCCCATCAAACGATGCAGAAAGAACAAAGACATAAGAAAAGCCCTGGAAACACAGTGTTTCCAGGGCTGCCTGTTTACAAAAGTCTGGGTGAGAGGATTCGAACCTCCGGCCTCTTGAACCCCATTCAAGCACGCTACCAAGCTGCGCCACACCCAGATGTTCCTATTGGCGAACGAGATATATTATAGCGGGCAAAGGGGCTATTGTCAATTAAAAAGTGAAAAATTGTTGCGCGTATTTGCTCAGAAAAACAGGCCGGTCAAAAACGCAGCGGCGCTGGCGGCCAGCGCGACGACGATCAGCGGCTGATTGAAATAGGCAAGCGCCACGGCCACGAGCGTTCCGGCCAGCGCGGTTGGAAAGCTGCCGGTGGCGTAGAAGATGGCGGGAACCGTCATGGCGCTGAGCACGGCATAGGGGATATAATAAAGGAAGCTGCGCACAAAGCGGGAGCGAATCCTTCTGCGAAACAGCGTAAAGGGCAGCATGCGCACAAGGTACGTCACCCCGGCCATGACAATCATATAGATCGCAAGACTCATTTTCTTTCATCCTCCCGGTCATCGGATTGCTGCGCCGTTTCGGCAACAGGGAATACGGCGGCGCACACTGCGGCGGCGATTACGGCGCAGACGATGATGGAAAAGCCCTCCGACACGGCGGTCAGGACGTAGCGGAACAATACGCTGCAAAGGGCGGCGACGCACACGGCCGTCAGCACGCCGCGGCTTTTGCGTGCCGGCGGGATAAAGATGGCAAGGAACATGCCGTAGAGCACAAGCCCCATGGCGCTTGTCACCGACGCGGGCAGAATCCGTCCGGCGGCGGCGCCGCAGAATGTGCCCAGGCTCCAGCCGGCAAACGAGATCAGGATCAGGCCGTACATATAGGAAGGACTGACGCGATCTTCCTGGGCGCAGGCCATGGCGAAGATCTCATCGGTGATGCCGAAGGCCACAAGCAGCCGCTGCGGCGTGTGAAACCCGTCGTCCAGTTTCTGCGACAGGGAAAGGCCCATCAGCGCATAGCGCAGGTTAATGACAAACTGTGTCAGTGCCATTTCAAGATAGGTACCGCCTGCGGCGATGACGGCGACGCCTGCGGCCTGTCCGGCGGAGGTTAAGTTTGTCACGGAGATGCCGACGGCCGCTGCGACGGACAGTCCTGCGCGTATGGCTAAAATGCCGAAACCGAAAGAGACGGAAAGATAGCCAAGCGCAATGGGAACGCCGTGCCACAGGCCCTTTCGAAAAGAAGAAGTATGCATGGATGTGTGATTCCTTATGTTCTGTTGATACCCTTAAAGCCGGTTCGAAAGCCATTGTAGCATAGATTTGCCGCCGGTGCAGCAGAATTTACCGCACGTGCGCCGCAGAGAGCGATTTTGCAGCCGCAGACGGATTTTGTCTAAATTCGTCTGCGGCCGCTTGACAGAATATGCATGACCGTATATAATGAGCCTGTACAAAAACAGTCTTTAAGTCTGGTACAGAGATGCCGGAAAGATCGTGCAAAGAGGGGGACACGCAGGGACGCATGCGTCCGCGTGGTTTTTTGATGAGCGTAATCTTGCCGGCGGCAGGATTTTTTTTGTGCAAAAAATGCGAAGAGGTGATGGGCAATGCGCAGAATTTCCGATTGCATGGTGTACCTGCATGGAACCTTTGAGCGTTGCGATTTGCTGCTTGACAATGGGAAGATTGCGCAGATTCAGCGCGTCGCGGGCGACGCGTCAGGGGCGAAGTATTTCGTTTTTCCCGGCTTTGCAGATGTGCATGTGCATCTGCGGGAGCCGGGTTTTTCTTATAAGGAGACGATTCAAAGCGGGACGGCCGCCGCTGCGCACGGCGGCTATACGACCGTCTGCGCAATGCCGAATCTTTCTCCCGTGCCCGACAGCCGCGCGCATCTTGACGTGCAGCTTGCGCGCATCCGGGAAACGGCGCGCATCCGCGTCATTCCCTACGGCGCCATTACCGTGGGGCAAAAGGGGGAGACGTTAAGCGACATGGCGGCCATGGCGGACGATGTGGCCGGCTTTTCCGACGACGGACGCGGCGTGCAGTCCGAGCAGATGATGCGCGCGGCGATGCAGCGCGCCAAAGCGCTTGACAAGATGATCGTGGCGCATTGTGAGGATAATGCGCTGCTAAACGGCGGCTGCGTGCATGACGGCGCCTATGCGGCGGCGCACGGATTTGCCGGCATCAGCTCCATGAGCGAGTGGCGGCAGCTGCGGCGCGACCTGCAGCTGGTGCGCGAGACGGGATGCCGGTACCATGTGTGCCATATCTCGACCAAGGAGTCCGTCACACTCATTCGCGACGCCAAACGCGAGGGCCTTGACGTCACCTGTGAAACGGCGCCGCATTATCTTCTGCTGGACGATGGCGACCTGCAGGACGACGGCCGCTTCAAGATGAATCCGCCGATTCGCGCGCGGGAGGATCGCGAAGCGCTGGTGGAAGGGCTTGCCGACGGGACGATCGACATGATCGCAACGGATCATGCGCCGCACAGCGCGAAGGAAAAATCCGGCGGCCTGCGCGGCAGTCTGATGGGGATTGTGGGTCTGGAGACGGCGTTCCCGCTTTTGTATACGCAGCTGGTATGCCGCGGGGCGATCTCGCTGCAGACGCTGGTGGCGTGCATGAGCGTGCGTCCTGCGGCGCGATTCGGGATTGCCTGCGGGATCGAAGCGGGATGCCCGGCGACGCTCTGCATCTGGGATCTGGAAAAAAGCGATCGGATCGATCCGGAAAAATTCCTGTCGATGGGACGCGCAACGCCGTTTGCCGGCTGGACGGTGCGGGGCGTCTGCCGCGAGACGATTTTGGAAGGCCGAACGGTGTATAAAGAGGAAGGGGTTCAATGAAAAACGAAGTATTTATCGTAAGTTCCAACGAATCGATTGCAAAAGACGTCTACCGCATGCATCTGATCGGCGACACGCGGCAGATCGGCCGCGCGGGGCAGTTTGTCAATATCGCATTGCAGGGGCACTATCTGCGCCGTCCGATTTCCGTGTGCGACGCGGATGAGACGGGATTTACGATCATCTATAAGACGGTCGGCGAGGGAACGCGCCAGATGGCCGGCATGCAGCGCGGCCAGCGGCTGGAAGCGCTGGTTGGGCTTGGCAACGGCTTTGACGCCGACGCATGTCCCAAAGCCTGTACGCTTGTCGGGGGCGGCGTGGGCGTGCCGCCGATGTATGCGCTTGCCCGTGAACTGGTGAAAAAGGGTCATGATGTGACGGCCATTTTGGGCTTTAACAGCAAGGCGGACGTGTTCTACGAACAGCAGTTCCGCGACCTTGGATGCACCGTGTACGTCACGACCGTCGACGGGTCCTATGGTCACAAGGGTTTTGCCACGGACGTCATGCAGGAGGGCGCCTATGCCTGCGCCTGCGGCCCGAAGGCGATGCTTCGCGCCGTCTATGACAGGGCGGGCGACGGACAGTTTTCCTTTGAAGAGCGCATGAGCTGCGGCGTTGGCGCGTGCATGGGCTGCACATGCCAGCCCAAAGAAGGCCCCAAGCGCGTCTGCAAGGAGGGACCGGTCTTTTTCAAGGAGGCGATCCAGTGGTAAATACATCTGTAAATCTGTGCGGCTGGCAGCTGGACAATCCCGTTATCCCGGCAAGCGGCACGTTCGGCTTCGGGCATGAGTTTGCCGAAGTCTATGACATCAACTGCCTGGGCTCCATCAGCTTGAAGGGCACGACGCTTTCGCCGCGCTTTGGCAATCCCACGCCGCGCATTGCCGAGACGGCCGCGGGACTGCTCAACGCGGTCGGGCTGCAGAACCCGGGCGTCGACGCCGTCATCGCCGAAGAGCTTCCAAAGCTTGCGGCGTGCTTTCACAAGAAGGCAATCGCCAATATTTCGGGCTTTTCGCTGGAGGAATACGTCGCCTGTGCGGAGAAATTCGACGCCTGCGACGGGATCGGCCTTTTGGAGATCAACATAAGCTGCCCGAACGTTCACGGTGGCGGCATGAGCTTTGGGACAAGCCCCGAGGCGGCGGCGCAGGTCACGCGCGCCGTGCGCGCCGTGACGAAAAAGCCCGTGTTTATCAAACTGACGCCGAATGTGACGGATATCTGCGCCATCGCGCGCGCCTGCGAGGATGCGGGTGCGGACGGGCTGAGCATGATCAATACGCTGCTTGGCATGCGCATCGATCTTCGCACGAAAAAAAGCGTTCTTGCAAATGTCACGGGCGGGCTTTCGGGGCCGGCGGTATTTCCCGTGGCGCTTCGCATGGTCTATCAGGTGTATGAAGCGGTGC
>JAHZHV010000061.1 GCA_019420085.1 Christensenella sp. | reverse complement strand
CCACATCAAGCAGGCGATTTTCTCCCATTTCATCTGCAACTGGCGTTACATCAATGCTGTCAACAACCATCACAACCTGTGCATTCTCCCCTGCGCCGCGCTGTTCCCACTCCAGATCAACACTCAGCGGAATAACATAGCTGTACGTCTGCAATACCGGCGTTGGCCGCGTTTCATCCGGCTGACTGAAGTAGTTGGTAAATACAATCAGATCCCCATCTACATGTGTCCCTTCCACCGTCCCTGTAACATCCCGCACAACCGCAAAAGCGGAGTTAGATACAATTTTCCCTACCGGAAGCGAACGGGGAGGAATTTCAACCTGCTGATCCACCTGCTGCGTAACAGTCTGGCTTTCCAGCGTCTCTACGCCGACATAGTTCTCCGTTTGCAGCTGTACATTCTGTGACTGATCAATGGGTTCAATTTCCTCGTTGGCAATAATCCAGGCAGCAAGATCTACATCGGCCGTCAACGCAACAGATCTGGGGCTTTCCAAAACTTCCTCAACATCATCAACACGGCCAATAAATGCAGTACGCATACCGTTTTTTGCGCCTGGCGCCTGCATCGTATGATTGAAGTTGGATTGTGCCTCAATCACCGCCACATCATCGGGCGCATCCACCGTTACATACATCACTTCAAAGACAACTTTTCCGGAAAACTCCACTGCGTCGTCCAAAACGCGGACATTCTCCGGCACCAGAGAAGCGGTTGTACTAATGACACGCGCAATATCGCTTTGTCCTTCTTCCAGTTCAATTCTGCCTTCCAGCTGCGCTTGTTCATCCACACGTGTCACAACACGGTCGATGCGAACATTGCTTTCATTGTTTTCCACGCAAAACGCCTCCTTGAATAAACCTTTTGACCGTGCTTCATTCTATGTAACACACCCTTGATCTATGCCAGTGACGCAATCAAACATATATAAAAAACGGATGCCGTTTTCGTGCACTTCCGCCACCGAAAATAAGCATCCGCTTTTTTCAACTTCATTCAAATTTTACGCAGAAATCTGCCGCTGCTCCATAGACAGCTTGTCCGCAATCAGCGCAATAAACTCGCCGTTTGTCGGTTTGTCCCCCTTGCTGTAGATGTTGATGCCGAAAACCTGATTGATATTCTCGATTCTGCCCCTTGAAAATGCCACTTCAATGGCATGACGGATCGCACGTTCCACTTTGCTAGGCGTTGTACCGCAGATTTGCGCAATCCCCGGATACAGTTCCTTTGTAATGCGATTGATGACATCTTTATTGGCAATCACCATTTTCACAGCCTCGCGCAGATAGCCATACCCCTTAATATGCGCCGGAATGCCAATCATCAAGAATATACTCGTTATGCGCTCATCCAACGATCGGGATGCGGCAACCTGAATGCTCTGGCGTCCGCTCCAGGCACGCTTATCCAGCATCATCTCCCGCACACGTTTTACCAAAACATCCATATCATAAGGCTTTACCATATAATAACGTGCGCCAAGATCGATTGCACGACGTATAAAATCTTCCTGTCCAATTGCAGAAGTTACGATAATCTCCGGCTTGGGTGCCTGACTTCTGGATAGGGCTTCCATAAACCCAAAGCCGTCGCAATTGGGCATAATCAGATCCAACAATACGACGTCCGGATTCGCCGCACGAACCATTTCCAGTCCTTCGTTGCCATCGGCTGCACATCCTACAACCTCCAGATCTTCCTGCGCCTGCAAGTAATCATCCATAACACGCCGCAGATCAGGATTGTCTTCTATGATTACAATCGTTGTCTTTTCGCTCATATACTGTTTCCTCCGTTTGCCCTTTCATGGCGGAATCTGTCCTCACCGCAGTTGCCGCATGCCGTCGCGCGCCGATCATGCACATGGTGTTTTTTCCGGAAACGTTTCGGATCTGTTCGACAGTTACAGGTTAGCATATATCCAATATATTGTCAATAAAAAGTTATGTATTTATGTAATTTTTCACACCAATATTGGGTTTTATGTTTTTATAACGCAAAGATTCGTAACTTTTTCGTGTATAATGTTTGTCAAATGCCCATAAAAAAGCACGGCGGCAGATGATTTGAATCATCTGCCGCCGCATTCCCTTGTACATTAACTTCTTTGCGCCCAGAATCTGGCAGTTTCTACCGCACGTTTCCAATATGCACGCTGATCGGCACGCCAATAGGAATCCTTCTCACTGTGAAACTCCGTCTCAATGCTGTGCAAATGGCAGATATCTGCAGTGCTTTTCCACACCCCAACTGCCAATCCGGCAAGATATGCTGCGCCAAGTGCAGTCGTTTCAACACAGCTTGGACGCATCACACTTGTACCCAAAAGATCAGCCTGATACTGCATCAAAAAATTGTTCGCACTTGCCCCGCCATCGACGAGCAGACGGCCAAGTTTTTCCCCTGCATCGGATTCCATCGCATGCAGCACATCTGCACTTTGCTGCGCAATCGATTCAAGGCCGGCACGCACAACATGTGCCGCGCTTGTTCCCCTTGTCACGCCCAGGAGCGTGCCGCGCGCATACATATCCCAATATGGCGCGCCAAGCCCCGTAAATGCCGGAACAAGGACAACGCCTCCGCTATCGGCAACACTGGCGGCAAGCGCTTCGCTTTGCGCTGCGCTTTCAATCAGCTTCAGTT
>JAHZHV010000060.1 GCA_019420085.1 Christensenella sp. | reverse complement strand
TTCGCTATGCCAATGCCGGTATCGCGCACAATAAGCCGCGCCCCGCTGTCGAACGGCTCAGCCGTTACATCGATCGTCCCGCCCGGTTTATTATATTTTACCGCGTTATCCACCAGATTGTAGATCATTTCTTCCAGAATCGAACGATACCCGTTTATGATCGCATGTCCGCCATGCAAAAAAATCTTCACATCATGTTCCTTTGCCTGTGCATAGAGCCTTCGTTTGGTATCCTCTGCCAGTTCGTACAAATCTACCGCTTCACATACCTGCGGAATCTGCCCCTCATCCAACTGAGACAGATGCAGAATATCCTGCACAAGTGCAATTAACCGTCCCGATTCTTCATGAATTGTTTTGGCAAAGGAAGCGATATCTTCTTTCTTGATCATTCCGTTCATCAGCATTTCCGAAATCCCGAAAATGGATGTCAGCGGTGTTTTCAGTTCATGAGAAACGTTGGATGTAAACTCTCTACGGTACATTTCCTGCCGCTGCGCTTCTTCCTGTGCGAGCTGCATGTCGTCCATCCGGGCACGCGCCAGTTCGTTCTGCCGGTCGATGCGCGTTAAAAGCGGCGCCAATTCCTCATAACAGACGCTTGCACACGGATTCTCCAAATCAATCTGGTTGATCGGCTGTACGATATGTCTTGTAAACTTTCTGGCAAATACGATCGATACCGCACCCGCAGCTGCAATCAAAAGCAGCGCTGCCGGCAGCATGTGCAGCATAAACATCGTCACGGCCGGCTGGACACTGGCAACACGTATGACGGAACCGTCCGACAATGCGCATGCATAGTAGTATGTCTTCTTTGTCATCGTATCGGAGATCCGTTCGCTCTTACCCTCGCCGTTTTCACGCGCCAGGCGAATTTCCTCGCGGTCTGCATGGTTTGCAAGGCTTGCGGCATCCACGTCGCTGTCGTACAGCACCACGCCCTCGGGATCGATCCATGTAATCCGATTGATTCCGTGGTCAAATGCATCCAAATACGTCTGCCCTGACAGCGCAACACCCTGTGCAATCAGCCGCGCCTGCACCTGCAGATCCTGAAACACCGTATCATCCACATAATCGTACATGCTTACGCACATCGTCGCAAGGCAGACAACCAGCGTGATCACACAACAGATGATAATGGCGCGAAAAATGCGCTTTGTCACTTGCGATCCCCCATCCTGTATCCTACGCCCCGTACGGTTTCAATCCGCTCACCGCAGGTCCCAAGTTTTGCACGCAGCGTACGGATGTGTACGTCAACGGTTCTGTTTTCACCGTCAAAATCATACCCCCAGATACTGCGCAGAATTCTGTCGCGCGTCAGCACGGTTCCACGATTCTTCAGCAGCATGCACAGCAGTTCAAATTCTTTAAATGTCAGCGCAATCTCACGATTGTCTACCATCACGACGCGCCGCTGCTGGCTGACGGTAAGTTCCGCATCCTGATATTCAAAAGTGCTCTGTTTCTCCCGCTCCGTGCGGCGCAGCAGGGCTTTGATGCGCGAAATCAGTTCCATGATGCCAAACGGCTTTGCAATATAGTCGTCCGCGCCGCTGTCAAGGCCGATGACCTTATCGTATTCCGTGCTTTTGGCCGTGAGCATGATAATCGGCAAATGCACATATTCGCTGTCTGCGCGCAGCTTTTTTAAGACACTCAATCCGTCTTCCTCCGGCAGCATAATATCCAGCAGTACAAGCTGCGGTTTCTGCTTGCGCAGCGCTGCCCAAAAAGCGGAAGGTCTGTCAAACCCTTCCGCCGGAAGGTTGGATGTATTCAAGCCATAAATAACAAAATTGCGGATACTGTCATCATCTTCCAGAAGATAAATCATAGTCTTCGCCTCCCCGCAGATTATAGCATACCCCACACGCTTCCACATCAAATACAGGTAAAATATCCGCATGCAGCAGCCGATATTCAACACAGATTTAACATTGACTTGTCAGAATTTTAACAGTATTATCGTATTGTAGAGTATTTTGAACCGGAAGAGCGGATGCAACAAGGAGGTATTATGTCTATTTTCTCTGTCATTACGTTGCTTGGCGGCCTTGCTCTTTTCCTGTATGGCATGGAGGTCATGAGCGACGGCTTGAAAAATTCCTCCGGCGATGCGCTGAAAAAAGCACTCGGCAGGCTTACACAAAATCCGTTGATGGGTATGATTACCGGTATGCTGGTCACCGCCGTGATACAAAGTTCAACGGCAACAATTGTACTGACAGTCGGCCTGATTGCCGCGGGAATCCTCAACCTGAAACAGTCCGTCAGTATCGTTTTGGGCGCCAATATCGGTACAACCATCACCGCGCAGATCATTCGCTTAATGGATCTGAATTCCAACGGGAACGTTCTGATTGAATTGTTCAAACCCACAACGCTTGCACCGCTTGCCGCCATCGTGGGCATTATCCTGATTATGTTCATCAAGCGCGGCAACAGCAAAACTTTGGGAGAAATCTTTCTTGGTTTCGGCATTCTTTTTACAGGATTGATTTCCATGACCAATGCCGTTGCGCCGCTTTCGCAGTCGCCCGAATTTGCGACAATGCTTTCCACATTCTCCAACACGCCTTTCCTTGGTCTTTTGACGGGACTTGTGCTGACCATTATTGTACAAAGCTCCTCGGCCATGGTTGGTATCGTGCAGACACTGGCCTCCACCGGCCTTGTGACATTCAACTGCATGTTTCCCATCATCATGGGTATTAATCTTGGCACCTGTGTAACGACCGCTCTGGTCTGTTCCATCGGCTCGTCAAAAGATGCAAAACGCACGGGTATCGTACACATCCTGTTCAATACGATCGGTACGATCCTTTTCATGATCGCCTTGAGCATTCTTCGCGCACGCGGCGCATTTCCCGCCATGTGGGACAGCGTGGTCTCAAGCGGCGACATTGCAAATTTTCAAACGATATTTAATTTAATCACAGCAATTATACTTTTGCCATTCACCGGCTTATTGATGAAGCTGTCCATTTTGATTGTGCGCCCTGATAAAAAGAAACAGGAGGATGACGCACGTTTCGCACCGTTTGAAACACTGGATGAAAAACTGTTCATTTCTCCTTCGATTGCATTGGAAAGCGCTGCCGAAGCAATCGGCGCCATGGGAAGTATCGCACGCGACAATCTGTTTGACAGTATCGTGCAATTGACAGAATTTGACGCGCAGCGTTCTGAGGAACTGTTTGCTACGGAAGATCGTCTGGATGCATTTGCAGATGCGGCGGATAATTTCCTCGTTGGCCTTTCCGGACACACGCAGTCGACAGAAGACAACCGCATGATCAACGCGCTGATGCAAACCATGTCCGGTTTCGAGCGCATCGGGGATTACGCAACCAACATTGACGAAATGGCGCAGAAGCTGCGTCGGGATGCCTTGAGTTTTTCACCGCGCGCACGCGACGAGCTGGATGCCTTATGCGATGCAATTATGCATATTACCGATGAAGCGATTCATGCATTCCGTACCAACGACACCAAGCGTGCAAAGAAAATCGAGCCGTTGGAAGAGGTAATCGACGACATGGTTGCCCTGCTGCGTGACCGGCATATTGACCGGCTCAAGGACGGTACCTGTACAATCGGTGCCGGTTTGATCTTCCTTGAAACGCTCACGTATCTGGAACGCGTGGCCGATCAATGCTCCAGCTGCGCCATACTGATCCTTTCGCAGCAAAATGCTGAGATTTTGAAAAACCATCAGGCATACCTGCGGCTTCTGCACGAGGGAACCGACGCTGCGTACAACGCGGATTACGAAACATATCGCATACAGTACATGCAGCCCCTTCTTGAGGCATAAAAATAGTCCTGCAGCATCGCAAGATGCTACTTGCTCAAATGTCGAATTCATGCTATCCTCCTGTATATTGAGTATTTCGTACCAAATAACAGGAGGATTTTTCATACACATGGAACAGACAATCGCGCATTTGAAACAGTATGATCCCCAGGTTGGAGAAGCGATCGAGCTGGAATTGATGCGGCAGCGCCGTAATATTGAGCTGATTGCCTCTGAAAATATCGTCAGTTCTGAAGTGCTTGCCGCCGCCGGCAGTGTCTTAACGAATAAATATGCAGAAGGTTACAGTGGCAAACGCTATTATGGCGGCTGCGAATATGTAGACATCGCAGAAAACATCTGCATTGAACGTGCAAAGCAACTCTTTGGCTGTGAATTTGCCAACGTACAGCCTCACAGCGGTTCTCAGGCCAATTATGCCGTATATTTCGCACTGTGCAAGCCCGGCGATACCGTGCTTGGTATGAATCTGGACAACGGCGGTCATCTGACACATGGATGCAAGGCCAACTTCTCCGGCAAGATTTTCAACGCTGTTTCCTACGACTGCGATCCGCAAACCGGACTGATCGATTACGATGCGGTTCGTGCGCTTGCGCTGGAACACCGTCCCCGCATGATTATTGCAGGCGCAAGTGCCTATCCGCGTGTCATTGACTTTAAGGCTTTTGGCG
>JAHZHV010000006.1 GCA_019420085.1 Christensenella sp. | reverse complement strand
GTACGCTGTGCAAGCTGTGTCAAAGCGGCGGCCCGCTTATCGCGATAGCCCTCGGTATCCAGTGTGACACGGCAGTAGGAATCGCTTGTGCGGTTTACAACAAGACTGGTCAGATACTGCAGTGCATCAAGGGTGTCGCCATGGTGACCGATAAGCATACCCATGTTTTCACCGCTTAAATTGATGCGCAGTGCATCCTCCTGATATTCCGCTTCTACAGTGGCCGGAGCACCCATCTTTGCCGTTGTCTCAGTCAAAAAATCAACCGCGCGTGAGACAGGCGTTTCTTTTTCCGTAATACGCACAATCGCATCACGGCTGCCCAGGCCAAGGATACCGGCGCGTCCCTCATCGAGAACTTCAATTGTAACGTCATCACGTGTGGCGCCGAGAGATGCAAGCCCCTGCGTGATGGCAAGATCTACATTTTTTGCAGAAATTTCAACGCTTTTACGGCTGCTCATTTGACATCCTCCTTTTGAGCGGAACGCTTCTTTTTGCGATCCGGGAACTCGGTAACAGTTCCATCATCAGCAACGCCTTTCTTACGTGCAAGACGCTCTGGCGTATAAACTTTGCGCAAAATCAACTGCAGGATCATGCCCATTGCAACGGTGACCATCCAGTAAAGTCCGAAAGCTGCATTATAGGTCGCACAAAGATAGACCGAGAAGATGGTCATGAAGATCATCATGCCTTTCATTGTACCGGCCTGCTGCGGATCAGCGGAAGCTGCGGTTTGCGGCATGGATTTCTGCTGGAAATAACTTGCCACACCGGCAAGAATTGCGATGATGAACAGGCCGTTTGTGCGGGTATTAAACTGGGCAATGACATCGCCCATAACGGCGGCATAATCGCTGATTTCCACACCAAGCTGTGCAAAGGCAATGGCAGCTTCTTCGGCAGTGGGAATAATCGATACGATGGAAGATCCGCCGCCAAACAAAGAGCCGAGCGAAACGGTAAACATCGCATCAGCTTGGAAGACGTTACCGATCCAAAGGAAACGGCAGCGATCCAGCAGCGCCGTAAAACCTGCCATATCACCGGCTTTGACAAGCTCATAAAACTGCAGCGTCGTCTGATAGCCGATATTCCGCATGGCGGTAAAGAATCCGGCAAAGAACGGCAATTGAATCAAAAGCGGCAGACAGCCGGACATATTGCTGACGCCTTCTTTTTTATAAAGCTGTTGTACCGCCTGCATTCGTTTTTGCGGATCAGATGCAAAACGCTGGTTAATTTCTTCTACTTTTGGATTCAGTGCCTGCATGCGCAGCGAACTTTTGCGCTGCATGATATCAAGCGGAAGAATCAAAAGACGCAGAAGAACGGTTGCGACGATAATGGCCAATCCATATTGACCAATGACGTCACAAAGCCATTCCAAAGCGGGTGTAAGAAGCTTGGACAAGCCTAAATCCATGAAAGGCTACCTCCTGTACTTATAACGCGTGGCAAAATCAGGGAACGGGATCATACCCGCCGGGGTGAAAAGGATGACAACGCGCGATGCGCCGCAATGCAAGCCAACCACCTTTGAAGAAACCGTATTTTTCAATGGCTTCACAGGCGTACTGCGAACATGTGGGACTATAGCGGCAATGTGGTCCCAGCGCAGGAGAGATATAGCGCTGATATAAATGAATCAACGCCAAAGCTGCTTTTTTCAACAGGAATCATCTCGCTTGTAGAGGCCGGCACGGCGAAGCAGCTTGTCTACACTTGCATCGATCGCGTGAAAATCCGCTTCGGCAACGGCATGCCGTGCGATAAAAATCAAATAATACCCGTGATGCAGATAAGGAATCCGCATGCGTACGGCTTCGCGCATCCGCCGGCGTACGCGGTTGCGCGTGACGGCGTTGCCGATTTTTTTGGAAACGGAAAAACCGATTTTCAGACTGCCGCCGGGCGCACGCGACCATGCCAGCACCATTAAATGGGAGGCGGCGGATTTGCCGCGGCGATAGACGCGCTGGAAATCGCGGTTTTTACGCAGACGATAGGATTGCTGCACGATATTGTTTCGCCCCTTATTTTGCCGGGAAGAAAAAGACCGCCGTCCCGGCAGCAAAACGCTGCCGATTCGCGGTCGGATTGTCAAACTTACACTGTCAGCTGCTTGCGACCGCGACGGCGGCGGCGAGCCAGAACGTTACGACCGGATTTGGACTGCATTCTCTTGCGGAAACCATGGACCTTGTTGCGCTGGCGCTTTTTGGGCTGATACGTACGAAGCATACTTGAAACATCCTTTCAAATGGGATAACTCGATTACGCCGGAATAGGAGATAACGCCCTCCCGACGGGGATAACCTTTCCAATTATAGAAGAATTTATCTTATGTGTCAAATCTTTTCACGGTACAAAACGTGCTGTGCCGTACTTTTTTGCGCAGATTTGTACGATTGTCGGAGAAAAAAGGCCTGTTTTACTGTTTTTGCAAGCGCAGAAAGCCATTGAAAGAGGCTATAATATCGTCATAAACCTGCTGACGACCGGCTTCATTGTGGATTTCATGACGCATCGCAGGGAATACGCGGGAAGTAACCGATTGGTATCCGCGTGCCTGAAGAAATTCAACGGATTTACGAAAGTGTGCTTCATCGATGCGGCAGGGATCCTCTGCGCCGCTTAAAAACCGAATGGGAACAGAAGGGTTTTTCATCGCCCAATTGCGCGGGTTGTACGCTTGACGCATTAAGGAAAGAAGCGCCCGATAACCGTTCAGCGTAAAGCTATATCCGCACAAGGGATCGTCATTATATTGCTGTACGACGCGATGGTCGCTGCAGATCCAGGCATTTTGTCCTTCTGTACGAAAACGCCGGTTAAATGTATCGGAAAAAAGCGTGTCGGCAAGGCGGCTTTTGGCATGTTCTCCGCGCAATGCGATAAGAATACGGATGAGAACATTGCCTGCACCTGCCATGGGGTTTTTTGACGGCGAACCGCACAGAATCAACCCATCGATACGGCTGTCGTCCTGTCTGATGTAGGCGCGTGCCGCCAAGGAACCCATGCTGTGTGCAAACATAAAAAGAGGAAGGGACGGATACAGGCTTCGCGCATAATCTGTAATAAATTCCACATCCTGCAAAAGCGCCTGTGCACCGCCCTGATAGAAATATCCAAGATCGCTTTTGGTACGTACGCTTTTTCCATGGCCGCGGTGATCGTGGATCATGCAGGCAAAACCCGCATTGCAAAGCGCATCGATCAGGGGAAGATAGCGCTCCTTGTATTCGCACATGCCGTGCAAAAGCTGCACGACCGCGCGAGGATGCTGGGGTGCAGCGACAAAAACCGACAACGGCAGTGCATCGGCGGGCGATGCCAGCGTAAGCGTACGACCCTGTTCATGCATGGCGTGTTTACCTCCCAGACAAAGCGACCAACGGCAAAGCCTACATGCTGCGTTCCAGAACCGGCGTAATATGATCCCACATTGCCGTGAGAATTTCCTGTGCGCGGAGTTCCCAGGAAGAGACGGCGATAACGGCGTCCAGTTCATTGGAAATAACGATGAATTGACCAAGATATCCGTCGGCGCGGTATGCTTTTGCACGCGGCACGCAGCGCCAGAATTGATATCCGTATCCGTATTCATTATCCGGACCGTCTTTATGCGGGGTTGTATCCGAAAGTGCCATGCCGCTTTTTTCCACCCAGGACTGTGGAAGAAGGCGGCGTCCGTCGTAAATACCGCCGTTTAAATACAAAAGACCAAAACGTGCAATTTCACTGGTATTGAGCATCAAACCTGTGTAACCAAGATTCCGTCCTTTGGAACAGATTTGCCATGGCGGATTTTGAATACCCAGCGGTTCAAATAGCCGTGGCGTCAGGTATTCTACGGCACTTTGTCCCGTCAGGCGCGTAATGATCGCGGACAGAACATAAGTTGCGCCATTATTATAAAAGAAGAAAGTACCGGGTTGTTTTTCAATTGGCTGACGCAGAAAATAACGTACGCCGTCGTCTTCATCATGTCCGGCCTCAGGATCAAAATGTGTATCGGCGATATGTCCCGTTGTCATCGTCAGAAGATGTTCCACAACAAGGTCGTTTAAATAAGGCATGGGTGTTTCCGGCACCAGTTCAGGAAACAGATCGACGATGCGCTCACGGACATGAAGCCTTCCTTCTGACACAAGCATTCCAATTGCCGCAGAGATAAAGGATTTGCTGATGGAATGCAGCGGATAACGATAGTTGGGGGCAAGACGCGCAGAGGCAATTTTTTGTCCGTGCTGGTAGACTTCAATGCCGCGCAGACGTAAGTTTTTTTGCTGAATTTCGTCAAGAAAAGCATTGAGCATGATCATCTCTCCCGATTTGATTATTTTGTTTTGACGGCGTATCTGATCAAACGTTGTGCCGTAATTTATTTCATTGTAACATAAATGAAGATGCTTCGTGCATAAAGTTTTTGTTGTATGTGCAGGAATTGCGTACACACGGCGCGAATATGTACAGTAATAAAATTTTTGCGTGGGAGGTCTTGTTTTTATGGACGCAATGCAATGTATTTTGACAAGAAGAAGCATTCGCCAGTATACCGGCGAACCCATTACCAGGCAGCAGCTTGATGAGATTTTAAAGGCGGCGATGTATGCACCCAGCGCAATGAAGCGGTTGCCGTGGCATTTTATTGTCATTGAGGACAAGGCGCGTTTGGAAGAAGTGACCAAAGTGCATCCCTATGCAGCGTTTGCACCGCAGGCAGGCTGTGCAGTTTTGGTTTGCGCCGATCGCAAGTGCAATGATAATCTGACGCATTTGATTCAGGATACGTCTGCAGCGATTGAGAATATGCTGCTTGCTGCGCACGCCATGGGTCTTGGCACCTGCTGGGTGGG
>JAHZHV010000059.1:2499-3042 GCA_019420085.1 Christensenella sp. | reverse complement strand
CTTCTACAATGCGGGAGTGGATTACAAGACGCATTGAAAGACGGGAACGGCGGCGAATTGAAACGCTGAAGAAGCAGCTCGCTTCACAAACATTGGATGATGCACAGAAAATGCAGTTGCTTGAACAGATACAACAGGGTATACGGGAACTTCAAACCTGATCGGGGAGGAAAAAGAAGCGGATGAAAACGGAACAGGAAAAGCTGGAACGCGTCGCAGAGTTGATCGAACTTGGTAAGAGCAAGGGAAAGATTACATATGAAGAGATCATGGATGCGTTAGAGGATGTCGAGTTGAGCCCCGATCAGATGGAAAAACTGTATGAGGGGCTTGAGAACTTTGGCGTTGATATTGTGGCGGCAAAGGGCGAACAGGCTTCTGCGGAACAGGCTAATGCGCAAAACGACGATGAAGAGCCTTCCGATGAAGCGTTTATGGCAGATGCGGCGATGGAAGAAGAAGCGCCGGATTTGGATCTGTCGATCCCCGATGGTATTAATGTCGAGGATCATGTACGCATGTATTTAAAGGAAATCGGCAAAG
>JAHZHV010000059.1:0-2489 GCA_019420085.1 Christensenella sp. | reverse complement strand
ACAGGCCAAACAGCAGCTGGCAGAGGCGAATTTGCGTCTCGTCGTCAGCATTGCAAAGCGTTACGTTGGGCGGGGTATGCTGTTCCTGGATTTGATTCAGGAAGGAAATCTGGGACTGATTAAGGCAGTGGAAAAATTCGATTACACCAAGGGCTATAAGTTCAGTACTTATGCTACATGGTGGATTCGGCAGGCGATTACCAGAGCCATTGCGGATCAGGCGCGTACCATTCGTATTCCTGTGCACATGGTCGAGACAATCAATAAGCTGATTCGTGTTTCGCGGCAATTACAGCAGGAGTTGGGGCGCGATGCGCAGCCCGAGGAAATTGCCAAGGAGATGGGTATTTCGGAGGAAAAAGTGCGTGAAATTATCAAAATTGCGCAGGAACCCGTGTCGCTTGAGACGCCAATTGGCGAGGAAGAGGACAGCCATCTTGGTGATTTCATTCCTGATGATGATGCGCCTGCACCGGTGGATGCGGCGGCGTTCATGCTGCTGAAGGAGCAGTTGGGCGAGGTGCTCAATACATTGACGTACCGGGAACGCCGCGTATTGAGTTTACGCTTTGGTTTGGAAGATGGACGAGCCAGGACACTGGAAGAGGTGGGACGTGAGTTTAACGTCACGCGTGAGCGGATTCGCCAGATTGAGGCAAAGGCTTTGCGTAAGCTTCGGCATCCTTCCAGATCGAAGAAACTGAAGGATTTTTTGGAAACCTGAGGACAAGCACGAATTAATGCGGCGGAGAGCGCTTGCGCGATCTCTGCCGTGTTTTTCAATTTCTCAGGGACGGAAAACAAGGAGGCATTATGCGGCTGTCGAAACGATTGACTGCGCTGGTTCAGGCGATTGTGCCCTGTAATACGCTGCTGGATATTGGCTGTGACCATGGACTGCTGGAATGCGCTGTGTTGACGCAGGCGCGTGCACAGCATGTGATTGCTTCTGATATCAGTGCGTTTTCGGTGGCAAAAGCACAACGGCTTGTCCACGAAAAAGGACTGGAAGCATCTGTGGATTGCAGGCAGGGCGATGGCTTTTCGGTGCTGCGCCGGGAAGAACGCATTGATGCTGCCGTGATTGCGGGAATTGGCGGACTTGTCATTTCGCGTATTTTGCGTGAAGGCAAAAATGCGGCGTGCAGTATGAAGTGCATTTATTTGCTTCCTTCCTGTGATGCTCAGGCGCTGCGCAGGTATTTGCGACGCGACGGTTGGAAAGTTCTTCGGGAAGAGCTGCTTTTGGATGCGGGACGTGTTTATGCGATGTTTTGCATCTGCGCGGGCTGCAATGAACATCCGGGCGGCATTTTTGATGTGATTGGTTATGAGCCGGTTCTTCGCCGGCAGACGGCAGCGTATGTGCTGGCGCGCAGGCATTTACATGCCATGTGTGAAGCGCTGGCACATATGCGCCAAGCGGGGGCGGTACATCCTGCGCGTATGTGCAGGCTTCGTCGCCAGATCGGTCAAACAAAGATTTTATTACAGCGGTTCTTTCGCAATGGAGAAAAGGAGGGGTCTCATGCACGAATGCTTGGTCGAAGACGTCGTGCGGCTGATGCGAGACTGGGCACCTGAACGGTGGGCCGAAGACTTTGATAATCCGGGGCTTCTTGTTGGCTGGCCGCGGGAACGGGTGCATGGAGTCTATGTGGCGTTGGATCCGTGCGTACAGACGGCACGTGCGGCGCTTGATGCGGGATGTAATCTGCTGGTAACGCATCATCCCTTGTTTTTGGGCGGAGTCCAAAAGCACTTTACTGCAGACAGTGGAAACGCAGATGTGGAGACGTCGCTTTTTTGCGCAAGGAACGGCATTTCGGTGTATGCTGCGCACACGAATCTGGATCGTGCGCCAAACGGCGTGAATGATTGTCTGTGCCGCACGCTGGAATGGGAGAATCTGGGTGCGGTTGCCGACGGTGAAATGCCATGCGATGATACAGAAATGCCGGTTGGCATTTCGCGCCTTGCGCGCCTGCCCGGAACTATGACACTTCGACAGGCAGCGGCCCATGTTGCACAGATGCTGGACATTGAGGGTGTAGAATATGTGGGCAATGACGCGCAGACGGTATCTACAGCACTTCTTTGCGGTGGTTCGGGGGGATTTCTGGTTTCGGTTGCCGCGAAACATGGAGCGCAGGTTTTGGTTACAGGCGAGGCGAAACATCATGAGCGTTTGGCTGCGCTGGCTTGCGGCGTCGGATTGATCGTAGCCGGTCATGCCGAAACAGAGCATGTTGTGTTGAAGGAAGTTGCGGTGTCTTTACAAAAAGCGCTGGATGCGATACAATGTAAAGTACCCGTCATATACGATCAATCGAAAACGATTACGCATCGCATATACCGATAGACGGCATCCGTTGGAGCCGTGCGGCGAATCTGGGAAGAAAGGAATGGGATGTGCATTGGATTATAGACAACAGCTGGAACAGTTATGGCAGTATCAGCTTGTCGATCTTTAAATTGATAAGATGGAA
>JAHZHV010000058.1:10774-18789 GCA_019420085.1 Christensenella sp. | reverse complement strand
GCCTGTTGCGTCCTTCATGGATGATGATCTCCACTTTTTCGTGCGCCCCTTCGCCCGGAATGCGCCGCACCTTTGCAGGCGCCGTCATCCGCCCGTCCAGCATCACGCCCCGGCGCAGACGTTCAATGGCCTCCCCGGTGACATGACCCTCGACGCTTGCCACATAGCATTTTTGCACGCCGTAGCGCGGATGCGTCATGCGGAGCGCAAGTTCCCCGTCGTTTGTCAGCAGCAGCAGCCCCTCGCTGTCCATATCCAGCCTGCCGATCGGATACAGCCGCTCCGGCAGGTCGCGCACCACGTCCGTGACGCACTTTCTGCCGCGGTCGTCGCTGGCCGTGGAGACGACGCCGCGCGGCTTGTAATACAGCACAGTCAAAAGGCGCTGCGCCAGATGTACCGGTTTGCCATCCAGACATACCGCATCGCCCTCCTCCACGGTCCTGCCCATGGAAAGGACGATCTCGCCGTTGACGCTGACACGTCCGTCCGCGATCAGCTGTTCGGATTTCCGACGCGAAGCAATGCCCGCTTTTGCAAGATAATGCTGCAACCGCATGCGCTGTATCCTCCCCCCATACGCGTTTTATACCGTACGGCTCCTCCTATTATAAACGCACGGTCTGTAAAAGTACACCGCTGCCCGATGGAAAACATCGCAGTAAACTATGCAAAAAGTGCTGTTCTATACTGCGATTTCTGCAAAAAACAGGTCTTCATCCATACAAATCCGCAAACAAAAACGCGTCTGTCTTTGCGACAGGCGCGCTTTTTCATTTGGATCATTACGTCTTGGATTCTTCCTGCGTATTTGCCTTGCGCATCTGTGTAACGGCGCCCCGGATCTCTTCCATCACCTTCGGCGCAAGCTCCGTCACGCGTTCCAGCGCCGTCTGTCCATCCGTACGGATCACGCCGACGCCGCCGGCATCCACAACGAGAAAACCAACCGGCAAAATGCTGACGCCCGCGCCGGAACCGCCGGCAAAAGGCAGTCTGTCCTGCTGCGTCTGCTGCATTTGCTGCCCTGCGGCATATTCTCCGCCGCCGCTTGCAAAGCCGAAGCTTACCTTGGAGATCGGAATGACCGTTTTCCCCTGCGGGGTTACCACGGGGTTTCCCACTACGGTATTGACGTCAATCATGCTTTTGATATTTTCCAGTGTCGAACGCATGATACTTTCGATCGGATGATTTTCCATGCATGGTTTCCTCATTTCTTTTTTGATTTTGCAACGCCCAGCGCCGCTACGATCAGTTTTCCCAGATTGGTTGCAAGTATACAGCCGCCGCTTAGACTGTTTTGATCGTTTTGATCAAAGCTAAGAGCCGCATGCATGCAAACGACAGTGTTTTCCGCCGACAGTTTTGCCTGCATCGCCCCAAGAAGGCTTACAATCATGCCGTGCCGCAGCGCCGTACGCGCCGCGTCAAAACCTGCTGTTTCTACGGCAACGGATACCGCCCGCAGCGAAAATGCACGACGCAGAATCAAAAACACGCGCCTTTTATCCAGCCGGTGCAGCCAGCGTTTCTGCTTTGGCTTTAAGTGCAAGCTGTGCAGCGGGATCACGGCCGCGGCCGTTCCGTCTGCCAAAAACGTACAGGCTTCATACTGGCCGGGCGCTCTGCGCTGAATCTCCACGCGCCGGAAAAACACCCGGATTCCCAACACGTGAATGCAAAGGGCCACGCGCAGTTGTCTGACAAATTCAAACGCCGCTTCAATTTTGACCGGCGTCCACGCCATAAGCAGTATGAAACCTGCCGCCGCCATGAAAATCCACATGTTTTTCCGCCCCCCCTTACACCCAGTATTTCCCATCTGTTACATGTACATACATGAAAAAAAGAGCCCAAATGCAGCTGTCCTGCATTCAGACTCTTTTTTACGCTTTGTTTCAGCGCGTCTCCTGCATAAATTCATCCAAAACCGCATGCTGCAGCGCTTCAAGAAGCGCCGGCGCCCTGCCGCCGACCGGCGTCCCGTCGACGCTTTGCGCCGCAAGCCCCAGCGCGCCGGAAGAAGAAATCAGCACCTCATCGGCCTCCATCATCTGCGAAAGGGTAAACGGCGTCTCGTCCACGGCAATCCCAAGGCGTCCGCACGCCGCAATCAGATGTGCGCGCGCAATGCCCGGCAGAATAAAGCAATCCGTCGGTGCGGTACGGAAAACGCCGTCCTTTAAAATATGCACGTTGCTGTGCGCACATTCGGTAACCCGTCCGTCCCGATGAAATACCGTCTCGTCGCAGCCGCATTCTTTTGCCTTCTGCGCCGCCATAACCGCGGGGATCAGGTTGATCGTCTTGATATTGCAGTGCAAAAAGCGGGTGTCCGGCATGGTGATCAACCGCACTTTGCGTTCGATGTCCTGTATTTTTCGCGGCGTCATGGTGATCCACAGATTCGCCTTTTCCGCCGTATCGGGAAACGCATGGTCGCGCATGGCCGTTCCCCGCGTCGCCTGGAAGTAGACAAACTGCTCCCCGTCGTCCATCTTTTCCATCATTGTGCACAGAATATCGCGCAGCTGCTGTTTGGTCTGTGCAAGCGGTATGCGCAGCATCGCGGCGCTGCGCAGGAACCGGTCGATATGTTCATCCAATGCGAAGATCTTGTAATTTCTGCTGTATGTAGCGTCATATACACCGTCGCCAAAATAACACGCCCGATCGTTCATCGGCACATACATGCGGTCCAGTTCGTCAAATTTGCCGTTATAATATCCAAGTGTTTTCATGCCGCATCCTTTTCTTTCCGTTGATAAAATATGAAGTATTCCGCGCATTTGCCGGCCGATGCATCAACATCAAAGCTGCGGCAGCAGTTCCTCTCTGTTTGGAAGCTGTTCCAGATCCTGCAAATCGAATCTTCGCAAAAACTCATCCGTCGTGCCGTACAGAATCGGTCTGCCAAGCGTCTCGCGGCGGCCGACTTCGCAGATCAGGCCCTTGCTTTGAAGGCTTGAGACCGCATATTCGCACTTGACGCCGCGAATCTGTTCCACCTCGGCGCGCGTAATCGGCTGCCGGTAGGCAATGATCGACAGCGTTTCAATCGCCGACTGCGACAGCGTCTGGCGCGTCTGCGGCGAAAACAGTCTGTCAATATACGGCGCGCAGCTGGCGCGCGTACTCATCTGCACCTTATCTGCAAAGCGAACAAGGCAAAGTCCGCTGTTTTGCGCATCATAGCGCTCACAAAGCTGCGTCAGCGCATCTTCCACCTGCTGCCGGTCGATTTGAAGCGCCGAGACAAGATCATCGATCTGCAGCGGATCACCGCTTACAAAAAGAAGCGCCTCAATCACCATGCAGACGTCCGCAGGCGCCTGCAGCGCATTCTCCTTTGTTTCCAACGTACTGTCGCTCATACGCTACCCTCTTGCGCCTGTTGGCGCCATGTAATGCAAATATCCGAAAACGTCCCGTTCTGCCGCACGCCGACGCGTCCCAGGCGCATCATTTCAAGCAGCGCCATAAAGGTCACCACAATCTGCGCGCGCGTACAGGCATCGTCAAACAATTCATCAAACCGCATCACGCCTCTGCTGCGCAGCATTCTGCGCAGGTACGCCATGCGGTCGGGCACCGTAAACGCATCCCGACGGATGGTTCGTGCCGGCGTGCTGGGCGCATCCTCCCCCGCGCGCCGCAGAAGCAGCGAGGAAAACGCGTCATACAGCGACTGCGCCGTCACGCCGGTTAAATCAAGCTGCGGTTTCTGCGGCAGGATTTCCTCCGGCAGCTTATAGCGATGCGCCGTACCCTCGCTTTCCATGCGGCGCATTTGATCCGACGCTTCCTTAAAGAGGTTGTACAGCGTCAGCTGCTGAATGAGCATTTCTTCCGGGTCCAGTTCGTCCTCGGCCTCTACGTCCTCAATCTGCGGCTTTGGCAGCATCGCGCGGGATTTGATCTCCAAAAGCATCGCCGCCATGGTGATAAACTCCCCCGCCACCTCCATATCCAGCTGCTCGGCCTGGTGAATGATCTGCAAATACTGCTCCGTAATCTGGGAAACAAAAATATCTTCAATATTAATTTCGGCTTTTCGCACCAAGTGCAAAAGAAGGTCCATGGGACCTTCAAACGCACTTAACTTTACAACCAGATCCATACAAGTCCCGTCCCCTTAAAAACGAAGCGCCAGATTGGCCAGCGTCAGGATCGGCAGATTGACAAGCGAGGAAATGACGCTGACGATAAAGGAGGACGCGCCCGTAATGACAAGCAGCATCAGGACAAACATGCCGTACTGATCCATAAAGCGGAAAAATCCTGACGACGGATGTTTGGAAAAGCCGCGCAGCACCTTATACCCGTCAAGCGGCGGCACCGGAATCACATTAAAGGCAAAAAGCAGCGTATTCCACGTGACAAACGGCGACAGCACCATCATGACAATCTGACCCGCAGTCCCCATCGCAACATAGAAGCGCAGGAAAATCACATACACAAGACCGCTGACCAGCGCAAGGCTTAAGTTTGCAAGCGGCCCTGCGACCGCAACCAGAACGCTGTCACGGCGCGGCTTCTTAAAATAGGAGCTGTTGACCCGCACGGGCTTGCCCCAGCCGAACCCCGCAACCAGCAGGCAGATAAGGCCAAGCCAGTCCACATGCGCAAGCGGGTCAAGCGTCACGCGGCCAAGCATCCGCGGCGTCGGATCCCCCAAAGCGTCCGCCACGCGCGCATGCGCAAATTCATGAATGCTGAACGCCGCAAGCACCGCAGGCAGGGAACACAGAATATTGACAAGCGTTTGCAAGATACCAATGCCTCCCCAACACATCCGCGCACCCCAAAGGACTGCGCACTATGAATGTCATTATACCCGATTCTCCGTCAGCCTGCAATCCAAAACAAAAGCAGGCGCCGCCGGTTCGATTGGTACGATTGTACAACAATACCGGCAGCGCCTGCATTTTTTTCTGCAGCCCTGTTTTTACGCGGCGTCCTGCTGTGCAGGGGGATCCGTCTTTTGCGGCGCATACCAGAAATCCAGAATCTTTTTGACATAGTCCGAAAGCGTGGCCTTTTCCACCATCTGCGCCGCATAAAGCGGAATACGCGCCACTTCCCGTCCCGCGTCCGTAATGATCCATTCGCCCAGCGTCTGCCCCTGTGCAACCGGCGCCTGGATGTTCTCAAGCACGACCACCTGATGCTCCAGCTGCGGCTGCTGCGTCTTTTGCGTCAGCATGACGAATTCTTCCTGCGGTATCAGGTCAACCGACGCACTTTTGCCGCCCTGTATGGGCGCAGACAACACCACTTCTTCCGGCGGCGCCGGTATTTTGACAATCTGGTAATTGGCAAATCCCCATTCCAGAAGCTCAGAAGTCTGATCGAAGCGATCCTTTGACGTAGACCCACCCAAAACTACGGCAATCAGGCGCATGCCATCCCGCATCGACGAGGCCGACAGGCAGAATCCCGCATCGTTGGTAAAGCCCGTTTTGATGCCGTCCACACCGTTTCCGTAGCGGATCAGCTTATTGGTATTGGCAAGCATCGTTTCCCTTCCGGAAGGATGTTCAAAATTATCAATCCAGATCGTGCTGTAGTCAAAATACATATCATGATGCACCAGCGCAGCGGAAAGCTTGGCAAGATCGCGTGCAGTGGAATCATGCGCCTGCGCAGGCAATCCCGTCGCATTGGCAAAGCGCGTGCTTGTCATGCCAAGCGCCTGCGCCCGCTCGTTCATGCGCTGGACAAACGCTTCTTCACTGCCGGCAAGCATCTGCGCAATGGCAACGGAAGAATCGTTTGCCGATCCTACAATAATGGAGCGAATCAGCTGATCGACGCTGTAGGACGCACCTGCGTCCAGAAACGCCTTCGATCCGCCTGTATCCGCCGCTTCCTGCGATATCGTCACCATATCCGTCAGTTTTACCGTACCGGCGTCGATCGCTTCAAAGAGAATCAGAAGCGTCATCATCTTTGTCAGACTCGCCATCGGCATGACATCGTCCGCGCAATGCTGCGCCAGAATCTGGCCTGTATCCGCCTCAATGAGAATATATGCCCGGCAGCGATTCTCAACCGGGGCTTCCTGCGCCTCCTGTGCAAACGCATACGGCGTCGTGCCGAAACACAACGCAACTGCAAGGACGGCGCAACACAGCGTCCTAAGTGCCCGTTTCATCCGCATCCCTCCGATTTTTCATGCTACATTGTATCCCCTGCATGACCGCTTTATGCCGCAAAGGGCAAAAGCTTCATCAGTTTCAGCGTAAAAACCATGTGCAGCATGCAAAGCGGAACACAGGCGGCGATGCACGCCAGCATCAAAAGCGCGTACTTGCCGCGCAGCCTTTTAACTTCCTGCTCCGGGCACGAACGGCGCATCGCCATGCAGTAACGCACGGTAAAAAGACCCATCGCCGCGTAGACAATCCAAAGAAGGAGATTTTGGGGCAGCAGAATACAGGCGCTGAGCATCACGCCCCGAAACCCATCCGCACCAGTCAATGCCGCCGCCGTATACCCCAAAGTGAACCCTTCCAAAAGCAGCGACACCGCCCCCAGCGTCAACAGGATCGGCGACGCACAGGCGCAAAGCCACAAAATTGCAATGCGCACGCTTCGCTGCATGGCTTGCCAGAAAACATCTGCCGCACTGATTCCGCCGGCACGGGATACGATATAGATTCTGGCAAACGGCTCCTGCGCCGCATCCGGATTATTGCGCGCCGCAAACGTCGCAATGCCCGCCGTTATGCCTGCAACCAAAAGAAAGATCATCACCGGCACCGCCCAGCGAACCACTCGCCACGGCATGTCCTTTTTCTTTTGCATTGTTTCTCACCCATTGCATCTATATGTGTATCATCTGCTGTGTATGCAACAATCGAACCATCTGTGCAATAAATGCACCCACGCTGAGTTTTCCCTTGGCCGGGTCCGCGCTGTAACCAAAGAAGCGATACAGCGTCTGCACCGGCGCCGTATCAAAAACCCGCTCGACCGTATAGCGCATGCTGCGCTCCACAC
The DNA here is from genome assembly GCA_019420085.1 of Christensenella sp. GTDB lineage: Bacteria > Bacillota > Clostridia > Christensenellales > Maliibacteriaceae > RGIG9107. Next base: position 11,781 of record JAHZHV010000058.1, on the reverse strand, counting down.
GCGCCGGCGTTGAATCACACACATGCGCAACATATGGATACAGACGCGTGGTAAGCGTCTGCAAAAGCGACGCATCCTGTGCACAGGCGGCAATGGCAAAGGACAGATATCGATAACCGTCAAGCGTCGCCGGAACACCCAGCTGCAAAAGCAGCGTGCACGCCCCGCTTCGAAGCTGTTCCTGCGTTCCGGGCTGCTGCATACAGGTATAGATGCGATTGCGCCGCATCGTTTTATGCCGCATCGCAAGCGCCGCATACGCCCGCCGCACCACAAGATGCGCATCCGCCGGCAGCGCCATGCAATCAATCGCTCCCGCCTCCGCCGCACGCGCATAGAATACGGAATCCGTCACAAATGAAACGGCAAGCGCCGTCGTTGCGGCATGCTTGCCCGCAATCAGCTTGACGCCGTCGCCGCCCTGCAGGATCAATTCACTCACCAACAGCGCCGGCTCGTGCGCCAGCGCTTGCCTTGCCTGCTGCATCGTTTTCACCTGCACCACACGGCAGCAGGCATTTTCGCAAAACACCTGCGCGATATTCTGCGCAAACGCGCCGTCATATCCGGCCAAAACCACATCAATGGGTTCCTCCAAGAAAAACGCCTCCTCTTTTGCCCGCATCCGAAAAAAACATGCGTTCTTCCCTTGTTTCGCCGCATCTTTGCGCCGCTCCTTTGCCCCCGACAAGCAAAGCGTCCATCCGACGCTTTCCCTGAAATTTCTTTTGCACCAAAAACCGGCGGGCTAAAAACGTGCTATACTGTTTTTACAGTGCCGGCCAGGCATAAAAACAATCGAAAGGACGTATGCCATCATGCAGGAATCCGCCCCTGTTTTTGAAAACACCGGATGCTATGACCGCTTAAGCGTACAGCAGGCGCTTTGGCGCACCCTGCGCGGACGAAGGATTTATTTTCTTTGCGTCGGCATCTTCTTTACGCTTTTGAGCATCCTGTACTTTTTGCTGCCCGATCAGGCGCTTCGGCGTTATGCCGTGATATTC